>NZ_JBFUCY010000019.1:0-152579 GCF_056404995.1 Mucilaginibacter sp. P2_A5 | reverse complement strand
TAACAGGAACAGCTTTAAAGCCCTGGAAATTGCTGGCTGGGGTACCACAAATCAAACGCCGGCCGGCCAATGGGAATATTTAGCCGGCGCAAACCAACAATTTAAAATTGAAGATGCCGGGGGCGGTTACTACCGGTTAACCCCTATGCATGCCACCGGAAAATGTTTGGAAATGTATGGCTTTGGCACCGGTAATGGCGGGCAGGTAGATTTATGGGATTACAACGGCGGCCCAAACCAAAAATGGTCAATTCAGATAACCGACAACGGGTATTATAAAATTACCAATGCAAACAGCGGAAAAGTTTTGGACGTCGCAGCATCTTCGCTCAATAACGGCGGTGCACTTGAACAATGGACCAACTCCGGAGGTCGTAATCAGCAATGGGGATTTGTGAAAATATAAGGTAGTATAAATCAATTAAGTTATACCAATTGCCAAAAATCTCTAATGCCTCCGTTTTAAATGAGGTGTTAGAGATTTTTTGGTGTTAAATATTGACGGTTTGAATGACTTGTGCTGGTCAAGAGATCCTGAAGAAACACCCCGGTACCTTCTTCGTCAACAACGAACTCAATACTTACAAATCGGATGTTAAAATAAAGATTGATAAGGAGAAAGCCCGCATTTTGGGTGTCCTGACCAGCGATGTGGTAATAAAACAGGTTTCAACCATAAATTATAAATAATTTGGATGTAGTACGCTGAATATCAATCTTTTTTAAAATTTAAGTACACTATTCATCCTGGCACAGTCCAGCGCCCATTTCAATTAATTATCTCGTTTCGGCCAGCAATTTCAGCAGTTTCCACTGAAGATAGATTCGCCGCGTTCTTTGTGGAAATTCCGCAGGCATGTACCATCCTGTTTCTGAAATAATGAACTGGCAATTCCGTTACACTTTGACCAAGTTAAACTCCTAAATGTTAACAGGGATTTTCCTTACTGTCAACACGATTCTATGCTCTAAACAGCACGGAATGGCTTGGTCATGCGTCGCAGAATACACAGTTTGTTTGTTTTTTTTGTATATTTGAATATAGCATTTGCAGCTATGTAATTATAAATAAAAAGTGGTGAGTAATTCGGTGAGTTCGAAAATGAAAACCAAGTAGATATTAAAATAGAGCGGAAAAACGGTGTAAGTTCGAATCCCTAGCTCTCCGCAACAAAAATCCCAAATGAGTTCAAAAGGTCTTAAATGTAAAATTTAAGGCCTTTTTTGTTTTTTCCATGCCGAATTGAACCATAAAAATCTATTCTGAGGCGGGCAGCGCATTCGAGGTTATTGGTTATTCCTTACGCAGTATGGAGTATGGAAATTACCTTGCTTATTTCTTTTACGCCCGCTCATATTTCCCCGATTTCAAGAACTCGCCGGGAGAAAGGAAACTTTCAAGATTAGTAACACGACAAATTGACGTTGGACCGATGATCTTCTTGTTAGTCGGTGCTACAATCAATACATGATAGCCCATTGTTGAGCCGGATAAACTTAAAAGTTTGTCGGCATGGGTAAAACGTCGGTCGGACCCGCAAAATTGATGAGGATTTTTCCCGTCGTCGCTACAATTACGATTTGTTTTTTTTCGACCTGTAGTCCATGGGGCAAATTTATAAATTAACACCACTGGCTCAAAGCACATAAATTATACGTTTTAGGCCATATAAGGGATTCGTTGCTGTAAAATCGGGTTTTGCAAACGAAGTAGTCTTCCCGGAACAAAGTTCAACCTACCTAAACATTCCCTTAGGCTTATTGGCGGCGTTTATTCGCGAATTTTAGTAAATTCGTTTACCTGTAATAACAGAACCAGCCTATTATGTCGGAAAAGAAGTCAAAACTCGCCGAGATCAAAACCAAGCCCACTACGGTCAGTGTCATGGATTTTATCCAGGCTATGCCGGATGAGCAAAAGCGCAAAGACAGCTTAGTGTTATTGGAAATAATGCAGCAGGCAAGCGGTGAAGCCCCGGTACTCTGGAGCAATTCTATTGTTGGTTTTGGGTTGAAACGGTATGAAAGCCCTGCGAGCGGCCGGCAGGTGGACTGGTTCCAGGTTGGTTTCGCGCCGCGTAAGGCGAACCTGACGGTTTACCTGATCGATATGGGTAAGCACGACGCGGCACTGCCAAAGCTCGGCAAGTATAAAACGGGCGGCGGTTGTTTGTACCTGAATAAACTGGCGGACGTGGACCTGGAAGTGCTGCGGGGGATGATTGTGCCGGCGCTTGCCCCTCAATCGCAAACGTGCAGCTAGTGGCCGTCGCAGTCTTGTATGATAAATTCACGCCCGTAGGGACGCTGAATCATCTCTTGCTTTATGGTGGGTCTTTTGGCGCAGACCTCTTTATAAAAGGCTTCGGTCCCGGGTATCTGGATCAAAAAGTCAGGGGTGCCACAACGGATATAGTCGTTGATGTTGAGATTAGTGACACCTGTACCGCCAAAGTGGATCTGGAAGCCGTGACGCTCCAGCATCACGAGGCAATTAGCAACTACAAATACGGTATATGTTGCGTCTCGTAGCCATTTCCAGGTAATGTCAATACTATAGGCCAGTAAAACATAAGCAGGAGTTAAATATCAGGCTACTACCACCTTACTTGGTGCAAAGCCGAAATGGCGCGAAAAACTTGCCGAAAAACTGGCAGGGCTGCCAAAACCAACCATATAAGCTACCTCGGATACGGTTGCCACCCTGCGCTCTAACAAATTATGAGCGTATTGCAGGCGAACGATACGAATCAATTCGCCCGGCGCCTGGCCAATAAGGTCTTTTAACTTGCGGTGCAGTTGTGTGCGGCTAAGCCCTATATCGGCAGCAAGCTGATCTGCGCTGTAGCCATCTTCACTCAAGTGACTTTCAACAGCCAGGCGTACCCGTGCGATAAAATTCTGCTCAATGGATGGCAGCGCGGTGGTATCTTTCAGCCACAGGTGGCGGGTACTGTAATGCAGGCGTAATTGCTCTCGTACATTAATGAGGTTTTCTATCAGGGCAAATAATTCACGCTGATCAAATGGCTTAGCCAAATAGGCATCAGCCCCGGTTTCAATACCCTGTATGCGGCTGTCCACTCCGGCTCTGGCGGTTAGGATAATGACTGGTATATGGCTGGTTTTTTCATCTTTTTTTAGCGTCGTGCTCACTTCGTAGCCACTTATCTTTGGCATCATCAGGTCTGTAATAACCAGGTTTGGGATGTGTTGCAAACCAAGGGCTATACCTTCTTCGCCATCTGCCGCGGTAATTAACCTGTACCTGCCGGCCAACGACTGCCGAATAAATTCCCTCAGTTCGTGATGGTCCTCAATCAGTAGGATCATTGGGCTGCTTTCATCGGCAGCCAACGCTTCACCTTTATCAACTACCGGCGTAAATGCCTCTCCGATTTGTGTTTCCCCTATTGGTTCCGTAACCGCTTCCACAGGCTGGTATGGCATATCTATGCGGATCTGTGTAAACAAGCCCTCGGCGCTTTCGGCTGTCATCTGCCCGCCCATCAGTTCAACCAGCTCTTTGGTGAGCGCCAGGCCAATACCCGTACCTCCTGCTGACCGGGTATCCGACGGATCGGCCTGGTAAAAACGGGTAAAAATATACGGCAGCTTGGCGGCAGGAATCCCTTTACCGGTATCCCTAATGGTAAGGGTGAAGGTGCTGTTTTGTACTTCTGTATTTTGGTGCAATGCAATTTCTATCTTTCCCTTGTCGGTAAATTTCAGCGCGTTTGATAGTATGTTAAGGATCACCTTATCCATTTTATCCCGGTCGGTCAATATCCAAAGGATATCTCGGTCGGCGGAAAAACGCAGGGTAATGCTTTTTTGTAAAGCCAGCGATTCGTAGGAGAGTGTGTGCAGTTTCACCAGCCCCACCAGATCTACCGGCGCCAGGTTTACATCCATCAGGCCGCTTTCTACTTTGCTTAAATCCAGCAGCTGGTTGATCAGTTGCAGCAAACGTTCGGCGTTACCGATGATCAGCCTCAGGTTTTTATTGGTATCCCCGGTAGGTGTATATAACAACTCCTTCGCCGGGTTCATGATCAGCGTAAGCGGTGTTTTAAACTCGTGGGTAATGTTGGCGAAAAAGCGCGATTTTACCGCATCTAATTCCAGCAGTTTGTCGGCCTGTTCTTTCAGCTCGGCAGTACGCTGTTGCACAATTTGCTCCAACCGGCGGGCTTCGGTGGCTATCAGTTCTGTTTTTTCGGCCTCCTGGGCAAGTGCCCGGGCCGATAGATTTTCTACCTCCCTCAGTTTTGCCGTAAGGTTTTGATTGGTACGGGCAAAGTCAAGCGCCAGGTAAAGCGATAAGCAAAGTGGCAAAACTAATGATCCGGCGCCCATTACAAACAAACGCAGAGAGTTAAGCCCATACGGCCAGATGGTAAACATATCATCCCAGGCAAAAACAAAAACCAATATTATTGTGCCTACGCCAATACCAATAAGCCAGGCATCCTTTTGCCCCCGCTTAATAACCTGGGCTGCCGACCATAGGCCATCCAGCATACAAACAATATAGGTTATGGAAAAATAGTCGTTCCATGTAGCAAACTTGAAAATCCAAAACTTTAAAATATACTCTACAAGGTAAAATAGCGTAATGCCGGTTAAGGCTGCCATACGCCACCCGGGTACCCGGCGGTAATTGAGTACGTATAGTAACAACACTGCAGCCCACATGATGAGCACTTTGCAGGCAATGGTTGTAAAATCGGCAAGGTATTGTACGGCAGGGTACGGCGTAAGGTAATATTGGTAAATAGCCATGCCATTTATACCTATCAATAGCACAAACAGCGCGTAATAAGCATTAAGCTTTTGCCGGGGGTAAAAAAGGAAAAACAGAAAATGCAGCAGGCCCAATATCAGTTGCGCAGCAGCAAACATGGGCAAATAATCAAGCAACTTTTTGCTGGCACTCGTTTTTTCGGCACGTTTTATATAATCGCCGATAGAAAGCTGGAACCCTAAAAAATCTGGGTAAACGCCAAAAAAATTTGAATACCGGATAGCAAGCAGGTGCGGGCGGGTATCGGTAAACCAAAGCGGAATTAGGTCCCTTGGGGCGCGGATAGCCTCCATTTGCTGTGCTGAGTGCCCTACCTTGCCATAACCGCCTATGGGTTTGGCATCAAAAAATATCTCAGAAGCGCCATCGTGATTAATGCTTATGAAAAGTTTTCTGTTTACCAGCCCGGTATCGGTCCTTATCCATAAGCCGAACCAGCCCATACCACTCCATCGCCGTGGCGCATTGGTTTTACCAAAAACAGTATGATTAACGGTATCCCAGCCCATTGTGGTGGCTACAACTTGCTTATCACCGGGCAAATCGCCGGGATGGAAAAACCAAAGCGAATCATCAAGGAATACCTGGTTATGTATACCAAAATCGCTGCCGCGTATTACGGTTGCTTGTTGCCCAACGGCCCGGTTTACCAGGCACAATAATACCAGGCACACCAAAAACGTGCAACACCTTATGTACTTATATGGAAAAATACTCCTCCTATACATACAAAATATCTGGCAACTACTTGTTTTTCAAAAATAATACTTTCAAACGCCGAACGCAATTGTAAATGATAATATAATACCGGCACAAACACTACTAAGCCTTAGATGGCAGATTTGAGTACTAAGTGTCCTATTTGGACCAGGTGATTCAAGAATTAACGTCTGTTGAAGCCTCTAAAATTTTCACCTCATTTTAAACGATTGCGCAAAGTTAGGCCTTTGGATAGAGGTTGCCGGATAACTTAATGAGGAAGCATACGGATTGGCGGCTGTTCCTAAAATGGTTAATCCCAAACCTTTTATTGGTGTTCTCCTTTTCATGAATTAAATTTTGACGTTTTTATACATTAGTCAGGTACAACCGTTTTAACAGGTTAGTAGCCCCGGGGTCACAAGTCAAAAATTCCTCTAGGTCAAAATCCATAATTGGGCATCGGCAATTATTGCGATTGCCGTTTGTAATTGATAAACCAAATCTACCTGCAAATAATTGTTAAATAGTTGGCCTAATGTGACTTTTTTTATACGAAACCGACATTTTGTTTAATATTGCTCTGTCGAAAGCACTAAGCATCTTTGGGACTCCACCCCGGGAATGCATATAACGGTACCCGTATAGGTGAAACGACAGTTTAAAAACAGCTTATTTACTGCACATTATGATTAAAAGACCACTAAAACATACCTATACGCTATTGAATGTAGATCATGTGAATCTTGGCCCAAAATGGAACTATAAAAATGTGATTAGTCCGTATTTCAGACTTTATTACATTGATGCCGGTGCAGGCGAAATTTCAGATATTTCAACAACGCTGAACCTTGAGCCCGGATTTTTATACATGATACCAAGTTTCACTTTGTGCAACCTTACTTGCCAAAGTCACCTGAGCCAGTATTTTATCCAGTTTTTCGAAGAGTCATCCGATGGCATCTCCTTGTTCGCGCGAAACCGGTCTGTTTTTAAAGTAAACGCAACAAAAGTTGATATCTTGAATTTTGGCCGCTTACTGGAAATAAATCCTGGCAGGGGCATCAACCGTTCTGACAACCCCAGGATTTACGAAAAAAACATCTTTTACAAAGAGTATCAAGAACTTAACAATCAGCAAAACATGGCGACTTTTACAGAAACCCATGGCATTCTTTTGCAATTGGTCTCTCGCTTTTTAACATCGGAGATATTTAAACATAAAGAAGTCAGCCACATACCAGTTAAAATTCTTAATGCGATCAGTCATATCCAATTGAACCTGCACCAGGAGTTGTCAGTAACCGACCTGGCCGAAAAAGCGAACCAGCATGCTGATTATTTTTCACGCTTGTTTCAACAATACACCGGCGAAAGGCCGTTAAAATATATTCATGAAAAAAGAATTGAACGGGCCCAATATCTGATGGTAACAACTCAGCTGACTTATGCAGAAATTGCTGTTCAAACCGGTTTCGAAAATATATTTTATTTTTCCAAAATATTTAAAAAGGTTACCGGTATGTCTCCTGGTAATTATAAAAAACAAATCGATTTTGTCCGTTTTTAG
Source organism: Mucilaginibacter sp. P2_A5 (assembly GCF_056404995.1). Taxonomy (NCBI): domain Bacteria; kingdom Pseudomonadati; phylum Bacteroidota; class Sphingobacteriia; order Sphingobacteriales; family Sphingobacteriaceae; genus Mucilaginibacter; species Mucilaginibacter sp. P2_A5. Next base: position 145,503 of record NZ_JBFUCY010000019.1, on the reverse strand, counting down.
GTTTCCAAGCAATTTATGCCCCTTATAAGTGAATCCGTATTTCCTGCCGGGTAATTTTATTCCAATTTTAATTTTATTAGTTTTTGAGGATCAAAAAAGTGGTTTAATGGCCCGTGCCCGTTACCGGTTTTTACATCTTTACCATGTTCAATAGCATGTTGAACATATAGCTTGCTTTGCGCTACTGCTTTATTCAAATTGTACCCCAACGCTATGAAGGATGCGATAGCAGACGATAAACTGCACCCTGTTCCGTGTGTATTCGGGGTATCTATAGCTGTCGACTTGAAAATGTGCTCGTTGCCATGCCTATCCAGGTAAACATCAAACAGGTCGGGGCCTTTTAAATGCCCGCCCTTAACCAGTACTGCGTTACATCCGTATTGCATGATCCGAGTCGCCGCAGCTTTCATATCGGCAAGGGTGTTGATCTCAATTTCGGCCAGTATGGCCGCCTCATCCAGGTTTGGCGTAATAATTTGAGCCAATGGAAAGAGATGTTTTTTAAACATTGCTGTCGTATTGCTTTCAATTAAACGGCGTCCGCTGGTGGCTACCATCACCGGGTCAAAAACAATGGGCACCTTAGGGTAACCAGCTAATACCCCGACAATGGCTATAGCCAGTTCGGCACTGGGCACCATGCCAATTTTTACAGCCGATGGTTTTAAATCGTCCATTACAGCTTTGATCTGTGCTTTTACAAAATTAACCGGGATGAGATGTATGCCGCTAACCCCTAAAGTGTTTTGTACAGTGACCGCGGTAATGGCCGTGGTGCCAAAACAGCCCAGGGCGCTCATGGTTTTCAGGTCGGCCTGTGTACCGGCGCCACCGCCACCGTCCGATCCGGCAATGCTGAGTACTACCGGGTATCTGTATTTACTCATATATAAAACTGAACTGTTGGTTAAATAATGCCATTTTTTAAACTGTACATTTGGCCTTGGTACAGGGCCTTTATTAGCTGAATGGCCATTTTACTGCGTTGCCCCGTTTGGCAGCAGAACACCAGCTTTTTATTTGGGGGTAATAGCCCGATATGCTCTTTTAGTTCGTATAAAGGGAGATTAATTCCGCCAATATTATAATCTTCAAACTCATAAGTTTCGCGTACATCAACAAGTTGTACTTCGCCCGGCGCCCCGGCTAACCAGTTGTTCAATTCATCCATGGTTATTTCAGGATGAGTAGTCGGGACAGGTTCAGCAATGCCGATATCCGTCGATTTTGCTTTTTTTTGCTGCCTTCCAACTTTAAAAACACTGGTGGTATTATTCAGCGCATTTATCGTCATTAATTTACCGGATAAGGTTTCGCCAATACCACAAATCATTTTGATTGCCTCATTAGCCATATAGGTGCCGATGATGCCGGGTAAAACACCCAATACACCGATCTCGGAACAATTGGGTACTTCGTCAATGGGTGGCGCTTCGGGGAATACATCCCTATAATCGGGGGCACCCTGGTAATTAAATACCGCAACATGCCCCTCAAATTTGAATATCGAACCAAATACAAGCGGCTTATTTAACGCCACACAGGTATCATTTACCAGGTAGCGGGTACCAAAATTGTCCGAGCCATCTATAACCAGGTCGTAGTGATTACAAATGTCTAACGCATTATCGGAGGTAAAACGCTCGTTATAAGCTGTAATATTTACGTATGGATTTAGCAACGTAAGCTTTTCTTTGGCCGCATCGGCTTTCGATCTGCCTTTGTCGGCTGTAGTATATAGTATTTGGCGGTGCAGGTTACTCAAATCTACCACGTCATCGTCCACAATACCAATCTCGCCTAAGCCGGCCGCAGTAAGGTATTGTAACACAGGGCAACCCAAACCACCTGCACCAATCATTAGCACTTTGGCGTTCTTCAGTTTTTCTTGTCCGGGTAAACCGATTTCGGGGAGGATGGTCTGCCTGCTGTACCGTTTTAATTCTTCGCCTTCAAACATAATTACAGGGTTAAACTGTTATCCCAATCTTTCCAAACCGGCTCGTAACCTTGCGACCTGATGACCTGTACTATCTGCTCCGGGCTGCGTTCGTCACTGATCTCAAATTGTTCCAGCGACTCAGGTTCAACGGCATATCCACCAGGATTTGTTTTTGATCCGGCACTAATGTTGGTAATACCCAATTTGATGATATTATTGCGAAAGTGTTCAGATTCCCGTGTCGACATCGAGAGTTCTACCTCCTGGTTAAATATACGGTAAGCGCATATGAGTTGTACCAGTTCCCGGTCGCTCATTTCTACTTTGGGTTCCAAACCGCCACTAAAAGGCCTTAACCGTGGGAACGAAAGGCCGTATTTACTTTGCCAATATTTTTTCTCCAAATAGTTGAGGTGCAATGCGGTAAAAAAGCAGTCGGTACGCCAGTCTTCCAGGCCTATCAATACACCTAAACCCATTTTATGGATACCGGCCTGGCCCAGGCGGTCGGGTGTTTCCAACCGATAATTAAAATTTGATTTTTTGCCTTTTGGATGGTGTTTTCTATAATCTTCCTGGTGATAGGTTTCCTGGTAAACCAGCACCGTGTTTAGCCCATAAGGAGTTAACTGTTGATAGTCTTCCAGGTCGAGTGGTTGCACCTCCATTGATATATGAGAGAAATGAGGGCGGATCAGGTCGAGTACTTTTTTAAAATAGTCTACATGCACGTTTTCATTATCTTCCCCGGTAACCAAAAGTACATGGTCGTAGCCCATATTCTTAATAACACAAACTTCCTGCATGATCTCCATCGGAGAAAGCGTTTTGCGCTTTACCTTATTATCATAGCTGAAACCACAATATGTACAAATATTTTTACATTCGTTAGATAGGTAAAGCGGCACATACATCTGTATCACCTTGCCAAAGCGGTTTAATGTTAATTGCTGGCTAATAGCTGCCATTTGCTCCAGATAAGGCGCTGCCGCCGGGGATACCAGCGCCTTGAAATCTTCCATTGTCCGTTTTTCAGCAGACAAGGCCTTTTCCACATCATACCCGGTTTTAGCATAAATACTGGCCTTGGTTTCGTCCCAGTTATAGGTTTCAAAAATGTCTTTAAAGCTATTCATCTAAAAAGGAGGTTAAGGGGCTACTTGCCACAGCATGGGTTACAGGCAAGGCCAGTTTTGCTTCGTAGGCCATACGGCCGGCAATTACCGCCATTTTAAATGCTTCTGCCATTTGTACAGGGTAGCCCGAAACAGCAATGGCCGTATTCACCAATACGGCATCGGCGCCTATTTCCATCGCCCAGGCTGCATCAGATGGCGAGCCGATACCCGCATCCACAATTACCGGTACATTACTCTGGCTAATGATGATCTCTAAAAAATCTATAGTTTTCAACCCCTTATTGCTGCCGATAGGCGAACCCAAAGGCATTACTGCCGAGGTACCTGCATCTTCCAGTCGTTTACACAGCACCGGATCGGCATGGATATAGGGTAATACAATAAACCCTAATTTGGCTAGTTCTTCAGTCGCTTTTAAGGTTTCGATGGGGTCGGGCATCAGATACTTAGGATCGGGGTGGATTTCCAGTTTGATCCAGTTGGTTTCCAATGCCTCTCTTGCCAGTTGAGCCGCAAAAATAGCTTCTTTGGCATTACGCACTCCCGATGTATTGGGTAAAAGGTTAATATGCGGGTATTTGAGGCGGATGAGCAGGTCGTCCTGATCGTTGTTTTTGATATCCACGCGTTTTAGGGCAACCGTTACGAGTTCTGAGCCGGAAGCAAGCAGGGCTTCTTCCATCAAAATTGAGGAACTAAACTTGCCGGTACCGGTAAACAAACGGGAGTTAAAGGTTTTATCGGCTATTTTTAACATGATCTTTTAGATTAAATAAGTTCATTTATTGACGGGGTATTCAGTTGTTGATAGCTATAATCAACTATAGCTTTCCGGTCAGTGGCCCTGGTAATAGCGCCGGATATGGCTACACCATACAGCCCGGCATCCACCAGCGAGGTAATGTCTTCAGGCAATACACCGCCAATGCAGATAATAGGCACCGTCATATTTGCGGCACGCATTTGTTTCACGATAGCCTTTAAGCCCTCCAAACCTAAAATGGGGCTTAGCTTTGCTTTGGTTGTTGTGAAACGGTAAGGGCCACAACCTACATAATCAACACCCTCGGTCACCCTTTGCCGGATATGCTGAAAGGTATTGGCCGTTCCGCCGATGATCATTTGCTGACCGACGATACGCCTGGCCTGGGCGACAGACATATCCTGCAAACCCAAATGAACGCCATAAGCCCCTGCTTTCAGCGCGACTTCCGGATGGTCGTTCACAATCAGTTTCGCACCATGCTGGTTGCATAACTTATTGGCTTCGATGGCATATTCCAGGATTACCCCGGCGGGCTGATCTTTAACCCGGAGTTGCACCCATTTGCAGCCAGCCTCTAATGCCTGCCGGATAGCCGTCAGGTGCGATCCGTTGTCGGGTTGTTGGGAGATATAATGTAGTTTATCGATCATTGTATTTGTATTCGTATTTCATTTATGCCGGGAGATTTTCTTTTAATTTTTTAAAGCATTCTGAGGCTTCATCCGGTTCATTCCAAAGCGCACCCAAAACCGCTACGCCATCAAAACCCATCGCATTAACTTTCGCTAAGTTGGATAGCTTTACTCCTCCCAAGGCAATTACTTTGGGTTTTATATTGATTTTATCCAGTTTAAAATCAGCGGTTAATTTACTTTGATGGCCTGGCTTGGATATACTATTAAACACCGGCCCGAAAAAAACATAATCAAAAGGTGTTACCCTGGGAAGTATCGAAATATCATGAATAGAAGTGCTTAGCGTAAATCCGTCATCCAGTTTACTTTGCCATTGCATTGTGCCTGATGCTTCTCGTGCCCTTTCGGTATAATGCAGCCTTTTGATCCCGTAATCAGTTGCTATTTCGTGAAATTGGTGCAGGGCAATCCGTTCATAAAAACGGGGTGCTATCCCATTCAATAATCTTTCTACCGTCCGCATATCGCTTTCTGGTTTACGCAAATGAAAACATTTCAAACCCGCCATAAACAGCTTGTTGATGAGGGTACTTTCATCGGCAACAGCGGTCGGGTTCGAAATAACAATTAACTCCATGTTTCTACAGATAAATTTCGCTGCCTTTTTGCAGAAACTCTTTTGATTTTTCTTCCATGCCTTTAGATAATGCGTCAGCGTCGCCCATGCCGTTTTCTTTGGCGTAGTCGCGCACATCCTGCGTAATCTTCATGGAGCAGAAATTAGGCCCGCACATGGAGCAGAAATGGGCGATCTTGGCACCATCTGCAGGCAGGGTTTCGTCATGAAACTCCCTGGCGGTGTCGGGGTCAAGCGACAGGTTAAACTGATCTTCCCAGCGGAATTCAAAACGGGCTTTGCTTAAGGCATTATCACGATATTGTGCGCCCGGATGTCCTTTGGCCAGGTCGGCTGCGTGAGCGGCAATTTTATATGTGATCACTCCGTCTTTTACATCTTTTTTGTTAGGCAGGCCCAAATGCTCCTTGGGTGTTACATAACAAAGCATCGCCGTACCAAACCAGCCAATCATCGCCGCGCCAATAGCCGACGTAATATGGTCATAGCCTGGTGCAATATCTGTAGTGAGCGGGCCTAAAGTATAAAATGGTGCTTCGCCGCAGTGCGCCAGCTGTTTATCCATATTTTCTTTGATCATGTGCATTGGGATATGTCCCGGGCCTTCAATAATGGTTTGCACATCGTGCTTCCAGGCGATCTTGGTCAGCTCGCCCAAAGTTTCCAGTTCACCAAATTGTGCGGCATCATTGGCATCAGCAATACAGCCTGGCCTTAATCCGTCGCCTAATGAAAATGCTACATCATAGGCTTTCATAATCTCGCAGATCTCTTCAAAATGCGTATACAAAAAGTTTTCCTGATGATGTGCCAAACACCATTTCGCCATGATAGAGCCGCCACGCGATACGATACCGGTAATCCTTTTAGCCGTAAGGGGCACATAACGCAACAAAACGCCCGCGTGGATGGTAAAATAATCTACGCCCTGTTCGGCTTGCTCTATTAGCGTATCCCTGAAAAGTTCCCAGGTGAGGTCTTCGGCCTTGCCATTTACTTTTTCCAGGGCCTGGTAAATAGGTACGGTACCAATTGGAACCGGCGAGTTGCGGATGATCCATTCGCGGGTTTCGTGTATGTTTTTGCCAGTCGAAAGATCCATAATGGTATCGGCCCCCCAGCGGCAGGCCCATACGGTTTTTTCTACTTCTTCTTCAATACTGGACGTAACGGCAGAGTTACCTATGTTGGCATTGATCTTCACCAGGAAATTACGCCCGATAATCATCGGTTCGCTTTCGGGGTGGTTAATATTGGATGGGATAACCGCGCGGCCGCAGGCTACTTCCTGGCGTACAAATTCCGGTGTAATATAGCCTTTGGGGGTATTGGCCCCAAAGCTTTGACCCGGATGCTGATGAGACATCACCTCATATTGCCCATTCAATTGCTCCTTTAATAAATCGATACGCTGGTTCTCGCGGATGGCGATATATTCCATTTCCGGGGTAATGATCCCTTTTCGGGCATAATGCATTTGTGATACATTCATGCCCGGTTTGGCCTTATAGGGTTTGCTGATGTGCGCAAACCTTAACGCGTCCAGCTTTTGATCATTGGCACGCAGGTTTCCATAATCGGAGGAAATTGCCTGCAACTGTTCCACATCGCCCCTGTCAACAATCCATTGCTCACGCAGCCTTGGCAAACCTTGTTTCACATCAATTTCGATATCAGGATCGGTAAAAGGACCGCTTGTATCGTAAATAGTGACGGGGGCATTCGGTTCAGTTTCGCCAAACCTGCCGTGAAGTTTGGTTTCACTGAGTTCAACCTCGCGCATAGCGACTTGGATGTTATGGATATGTCCTTTGACATAGACTTTGCGCGACGCGGGGAATGGCGTTCGGCTGATTACTTGTTCTCCTGGAGTTTTTTCAGTTTTCATGTGTTGGTTGTATATTTTATCCGCCCTGGGTTGCTTTGATAATGGTAATATGATCGCCGGGATTTAAGAGGTGAGTAACCCAATTGGCTTTAGGGACGATTTCCTGGTTCACTGCAATAGCAATGCCTTTGGCCGGCTGGGTAAGAACAGTGGCAAGCATTTGCTGCAAAGAGCAAGCATCAGAAACGGAATAATTTTGTTGATTTACGGTAATTTCCATCCTGTTTAAATTTTAAACGATAGGAATGGAACCGTTGGAGGATTGGTAAACAACCTTAAGGTTGCACTACTTTTCCCTTCGGCAGTACTAACTGCATCAGGTTCAAAGGGTATTTCTCAGCACAAGGCACCCCTAAAGTTTTTTGTAAATGTATAAAGTATTTTGATTTTAATTTATTTTTTTATTCTGCTATTGCCCAGGTCGTATTGATTTTATTATCAGTTATGTTGATTGACTCTGTTCATCAGGCGTACTGTTTCGAATATCGGAAAGTGAATCCATGTACCTCCGGTGATATCTACACCGCCGACTACTGAAGAAGATTATTGGTTGTTAACGTAACTAAACAATAAAACCCAATCAGATGTAATATCTAATTGGGTTTTAGCGATTTTAGAAATTTAATTGAAAGAAAAGAATTTAGTGTCGTCTGACGGTGAGAACAAGCACAATGAAATCAGCGGACTTAAGTCAGGAAAGTAACATACGCAATTTTCCTATACTTAATTATTAAATAGTCTTGAATCAAAAAACGCAGATATGAAGTGCTGGGAAAGTAGAAGAATCATCTTAAGATATGGGCAATTAGCACGAAAAGCCTCGCGAACAAGAACAAATCAGCCCATTTCTATTTTAACACATCGGCAGAGTTGTTAATCGCCCCGGTATGTTTTATTATAGATTCGGTGTCAAAAGCTAATATACCTGCTTCAATTTGCTTGTTAAAATAATTAGAAAACCTTGAAGCTCCTTTTAAGTTTAAATGACCAGGATCAGCAAATTCATCATCATTTAATGGAAAATTATTGAAATCGATAAGTTTAACGTCGTTAAAGTATCGGTTTTTAATACCCAAATAAACTTTTTCATTGCGCCGGTATTCGTAATATTTGTATTGCGGGCTTCTAACCAAAAATAGCTTTTTCTTTCTTTGCTTACAATAATCAATAATTTTCCTCAGGTATATCAAGTTTATATATGACAGCCGGGGGTTAAAAAAACGTTTTTTAACTACTTCATGGGTTAAGCTATCACCCCCGTTTAATATTTGAGACCTGTTCAATTTTAAATACCCCCCCATCCTATCTGTAAAATTATAGTCGAAAGTTATTGCTTTAAACAAGTTTTGCCTGGCCGAAATAGATATGCAATTAAAAAAAACGCCACGATCATGTTTAAATAAAACGTTGATCTCTGAGGCATCCATGAATGACGAGTATAATGGGAACATATTAGACATGTATTTATAATCCCAGGTCCAGTCGTTCATCTTCTCATCAATCTGATTGTTTGAATACTCAATCAGCACGGTTTCAATTTGAGGGTTTTGAGTTATTATTTTTCTTACTTTTTGATAAGTATAAAAATATGGTTCTGCCGAGTGCGAAAGGTTTTTAAAACCGGTTATTAAGGAATCATTAAAAGCACATTCGGGATGCGAATGGCCAAATAATACAATTTTATATTTTCTATTAATCTTAAAATCTGAAAAGTTATTTACCAAACAGGCAGGTATAGCAACTAAGCCACATAGTAATGTTAAACTGGTTAAAATAAAAAGCAAAGTATTTTTCAGGAATTGCTTCATTACTCTAAAATTGAAAATAAATGAATTGTTGTTCTTTACCGGTAAACAGGAAGATCAAAAAGACTAAAAGATAATAAAAAGCCATCCGATAGCGGCGTTTTTGCAACTTAGACAATGTTGAAATTGCATAAGGATTTTCGCGGCCGAGCCATTCCACTATAAGGAACAGGATTATCAGCAAAATGGTTTCAAACAGCTGGCTTCGGCTAACATCAAGATTGAAGCCCGAAAACAGCGATGTAGAAAATATTTTTGAAATGTAGCTTAGGGCCTGTGCAACACTATTTGCCCTGAAAAATATCCAGGCAAATACTACCATCGAAAAAGTTAAAACGATATGACCTAATTCTGTAAAGGTGGGTAAACGTTTACCCTTGGCCACAATTTCCAGATTGTTTCTGTTTGTTTTTAAGATGATAGAGGGCATTATGAATAAAGCATTTAAAAAGCCCCAAACAATAAACGTCCAGTTGGCGCCGTGCCAAAAACCACTAATCAAAAAAATTATAAAAGTATTCCTGATTTTCATCCATGTACCTACTTTACTGCCGCCAAGAGGCACGTACAAATAATCGCGAAACCAGGTTGACAGCGAAATATGCCACCTTCTCCAAAACTCTGCTACATCTCTTGAAAAATACGGAAAGGCAAAGTTCCTTAGCAGTTCTATCCCAAACAATCTTGCCACCCCAAGAGCTATATCCGAATAACCGGAGAAATCGCAATAAATTTGGAATGAAAAAAACAATGCACCTAATACCAATGTGCTACCGGTATAAACTGCGGAATTTGCAAAGATCATATTCGCATAACCGGCGCATTGATCAGCAATAACCATCTTTTTAAATAGGCCCCATAATATTTGGCGCAAGCCATCAACCGCTTTGTAATAATCAAATGCACGCTTTGCTTTTATTTGCGGCAGCAAATGTGTTGCCCTTTCAATGGGACCGGCCACCAACAACGGAAAAAAACTAACAAATAGTGAATAGTCAACAAAGTTTCGTTCGGCCTGTATCCTGTTTTTATAAACATCAATTACATATGATAACCCGTGGAATGTATAAAAAGAAATCCCTACCGGTAAAATTACTTTCAAAGTCCAGGGACTTACGTGCAGGCCAATATTTGCAGAGAACTGCGCAAATGATGAAGCAAAAAAGTTATAGTATTTAAAAACACATAGAAAGCCCAGGTTTATTATTATGCTGAGCCAGAACCACATTTTTCTGTGTTCACTACTATCAGAACCCGCCATTTTAAGTCCGGTAAAGTAGTCTAACAAGGTTGAAAATATCAATAAAAAAAGAAAACGCCAATCCCAGCACGCATAAAAAAAGTAACTGGCACAAAGCAGCAACAAATTTTGTAACCTTAAACTCTTGTCAAATAACAACCAGTAAAGAACAAAAACAACAGGTAAAAAAATTGCAAAGCCAATGGAGTTAAACAGCATAATGCAGGCATTGATGTTTTAAAATTGCAAGGGAATAGTAAAATTCAGTTAAGTAACTGCTTGTAAACTACAAACCGGGTTTAAACAAACCGCTAAATTTTTGATTGGGAGTTTGGCTTTAGTTATTAACCTCTTGGCAAACACCTCGCTTTTGGGTAAATAGCCTTTATAACAGGGGGAAAAAACTCAATAAACGACACATACCTAAACGCCATAATTAAGTATGTGCCCAAAAATACTGTATTTGAAAGTAGTTTTTTATTTCATAATAACGCGCTTAATTTAACCTTCAATTTTTCCCCTCGTGACTCAATACCTCGTTAAATTTTTCAAGTAATTTAATGTACTTATCCATCCAATAATAAGTAGCATCGCGCGGCTGTTCTTTACCGATAAGGCGCTCAAAACCACTATCTACATTTATAGAATTAATTTTGTTGGCAAATGCGTCTGGAAACTCCTTTGAAAAATCATGATCTATCACAAAGCCTATCTGACAAATAATATCTAAACTTAATTTTTTTGTTTCAAACCAGTTATAGAGCGTACGTCGGCTAACATTTAACTTCCGTGCAATTTCACTAATTCCCATATGATCTCTCCTCACAATACGCTCAACTATTTGTCCATAGTGCAAATCATTGCACGCTGCCGCTTCAACTGTGGTGCCGCCATTGTCGAAGTAGCCATTTACCGAGTAGTCTTTAGTGCTGATCATAAAATACATTGTTTAGGTGAAAAATTATGTTGTAAGAATTTTATACATCAATAATTTATTGAACGTAAATAGTGTAGCACTTGGGGCGAATGCTATTTGACCTTTTTTTAAATAATTTAGGTTTAAATTGTAAATGTTGGTTACTCTTTACAATTGTTATTATTTAATTAAAGTTAGAGACATTAAAACAATAAACCAACCTTTTAAAGTCCAATTAATAACTACAAAAGGTCTGAAAAAGAGGACATTAACTTAAAGTTACGAGCAATTGCATGAATTTCATAATAAGCAATCATCGTTACTTCCTGGTTGAAATCACTCAATTTTTATGCCAAATCCGGAGAAACGGGTTGTTATAAAACTTATTAAATCACGATCATTGCCGACCCGGAAGGTGCAGTTTTTTACATTAATTATTCTAAAATGATGCTCAGCGTCTCCTGATTTTGCCGTAAATTGAATAAATGGAATTTTGTTTGTGTACAAATAGTTAAACATTGTTTTGTAAACATCAAACCCATTCATACCTGGCATAATGATTTCGCATATAACCAAATCAGGCAAATACTCATCCAGATAACTAACCGCGCTAAAGCCGTCACTGGCCTCTAAAATTGTATATCCTTCAACCGAAAGAAGATCAGCGATATTTTTTCTGGTCACATCATTATCCTCAATGAGCAAAATATTGTTCATAAACAATCTGGTTTTGATAATAAAAAAATGCTGTGCCGGCTTTTGGGGAAATTGGCGGCGTTATTTTAGAATGTTATATCTATAAAAATGCCTGATAGTTTCTCGCACTTGCCATCTTTAAACTCGGGATAACCAGCTGTTTTTACCTTCAGAACATTCCCTTTTGCCGTAATCATTTCAAAATCGCCACCAAAAGGTTTTGCATTAGCCATGGCACTTTTTAAGCCCATGACTGCCCTGTCACGATTCTCGCCTTCCTTATAAAAGCTAAAGGCCGTCTCAATATCCGGTATAAAGTCGGCCGGTACCTCAAGCATTTCTTTTAATACCTTGCTCCAAACTGTTGTATTCTTCTTAAAATTTCGGCTCCAGGCTCCTATACGGGCTATCTTTTGTGTTTTACTAAGTATTTCTAAAACTTCTTCATTTTCATTATCGTTGATAAATTTAAAAGGCACGTAATTTTGTGTCATAATCATAAACCCGCCCACTTGTTTCATGTCATCATACCATGGCCTGATATCCCAATGCATCCATGATATGGATCCATCCTTCTTTTCAACAATGCCGTCATCAAAATAAACCTCGCCCTTAAGGCAGGTGGGTAGCAAGTCCTGAAACTGAGACGGAAATTCAGGCAACAGTTCATATAGATTGCTCCCGGCGATCTCTTTATCTTCCAAGTCGTAATCTTCAACCCATTTTAGCGACGCAGCTATAAAATGCATATCAATATCAAACATTGCAATGGCTATTGGAGCCTGTTCAATAAAAGCTTTGTAATTTATAGCGTTGGGGCTAATCGAAGGGTGATTGGAGGATTTTTCTTTTAGATAATTTTGGTAACATTTTGAAAAGTTTGAGGGATTTGAAAAATTCAGCAAAGATGCCATTTGCGACTTATTATACCTCTTTTCGGCAATATATCGTTCGGCAAACTCCATTTGGAGCCTACGATAATAAGAAAAAATAGTATCGTTGTATTTTTCTTTAAAATCCCGTTTTAGTTTTGATTCTGATATAAAATGTTTTTTTGCGAGTGCCGTTACACTTGGAAACCCTGTAAAAATCCACGATCTCAGGGTTTGAATAACCTCATCAAGATTATGATCTGTTGAATTCAGAAAGACTTTTTTCTGAGTTAAATTTTCATTATCAACTATTTTCTTTTCCATTTGGTTTAACATTATAACCTCTACAAAAAAGCCATCAACTTTCCCTTCTATGAAATTTGGTGTATAGGTGGCATGCGTGTTGACAATTTGCCCGCTACTGTTTTGCAATAACCGTTCAAAAATTTGAACATGCCCATTTAAAGCGCCGTTTATATACTTAAGATTTGTTTGATAAAGTATTGGGCCCAATAATTCCCACAAATACATTTTGTTGATCATTTCATCTGGTTTAACGCCAAACCAGTTTTTATAGGCATCGTTTGCAAACCTGCAAACAAGATTTTTATCCCAATAAGCCAGCATCGCGGTGCTGTGGTTTATTATTCCGGTAACAATTTCAATCAGCGTTGAATTAATTGGAAGCGACATGGGGGTACAAGAACGTTAAATTTGATAATTTTCAAAAAAGGCAATTCATAGAAAAAAAATGATTTACAGTTTTTTAAAATTGCAAATAAGAAATTAATTAATTATCATAAAATGATATAAAAAAATAAAAATATGATATAAATCATGTTTTTTTATAGTTTTTGCATTTCAAGACCATTTGGTGTCCGGGCATCTAACTTTTCGTATTGCGAATTATTACTAATAAAATCAGGCAAAATGTTTTTCATTTTGGCTACCGTTAAATCAATATCCCTGTATATATTAAGTTCAAGTAGTTCCCTAACAACTTTATTAATGTCGACATATTTAACAGGGATGGTTTTTGAAATTTTTATATCCTTGTTGTACGTTGGTATCACTTCTTCTTCTATGTTTAGCAGCTCCTCATACAGCTTTTCGCCCGGCCTCAACCCGGTAAAAACAATTTTTATGTCTTCGCCGGGTACCAAGCCCACTAATTTTATCATGTTGGCAGCCAGGTCGGCAATTTTAACAGGAAGTCCCATGTCAAATAAAAATATTTCGCCGCCGTTGCCCATTACCGCAGCTTCAATCACAAGTTGCACAGCTTCTGGTATGGTCATAAAATATCGCGTAATTTCCGGATGGGTTACGGTAACGGGGCCGCCTTTTTCAATTTGTGCTTTAAACCGGGGTATTACCGATCCGTTTGATCCCATTACGTTGCCAAAACGGGTTGTAATAAATTTAGTTTGATTTAGCACACCGTTACATAAATCGCCACAAAAAAAACGACTGCCAAATGTTTTGCTGTTTAGCGATTGAATATACATTTCGGCAATGCGTTTTGATGCGCCCATAACATTCGTTGGCCTTACCGCTTTATCAGTAGAAATCATTACAAATTTTTCTACCCCAAACTGAATTGATATATCAGCTAAATTTTTAGTGCCTCCTATATTCGTCAGCACCGCTTCTGTTGGGTTATTTTCCATCATGGGCACATGTTTGTATGCGGCTGCATGGAAAACAATTTGCGGCCTATACAGTTCAAACAGGCTTTTAATTCGGCTTTCGTTTTGGATATTGGCAATAAAAATACGGGCTTTGCAAGCATGTATCCCCTCTTCAATTTCCAATTGAATTTCGTGCAATGGGGTTTCGGCCTGGTCACATAACACTACTAATTCAGGCTCATATCCCAAAATTTGCCGTACCAATTCAGATCCGATTGACCCTGCGGCGCCTGTTACCAAAACTCTTTTACCTTGTATATCATCAAGAATATGTTTGCTGCAAAGTTTAATTGGCTTACGTTCAAGCAGATCTTCAATTTTCAGATCTTTAAACTGCTTTAAATTAGGCTGGCCGTTTATCCATTCATTTGATGGCGGAACCGTAATTACCTTGATACCAAGTTCGACACATTTTGCTATAGCGGTTCTTTTACCTTCTTCTTGTATATCTTCAGACGTTATGAGCATTTTTTTGATGCTGTATTTATTATGTAGCCTGGTAATAGCATTTGTAGGATAAACACGTTTTTGCTCAATGCTTTTATAAACTTTATCCGCACCTGTATCAATAAAGCCTTGAACATTTATCATAAAACCCCGCTGGGTTTCCAAAGTGTTTTTTATCAAGATAGAAGATGTACCCGAACCATATATCAAAACGTTTTCTTTCTCTATTTTGTAGCCCGGTTCATTAAAGTATTTAAAAACATCTTTAATAACAATACGCATGGCCATCAGCAGCGACGAGGAGATAAAAAAGTTAATAAGCAACACATCTCCTAAACCTTGTAAATCTATTTTAAGATAAGTTGCAAACACCAAATGATAAATTATCATGAAAGCAATTGTACTTACAAAAACAGCTGCAAGAACGCGCAACATGTCCCGCGTGTTTGAATGCCTTATAATACGGGTATGTACCCGCATAATTAAGAAGATCAATATGGCGTTACTGCAATAAAATGC
This sequence comes from Mucilaginibacter sp. P2_A5, assembly GCF_056404995.1. NCBI lineage: Bacteria > Pseudomonadati > Bacteroidota > Sphingobacteriia > Sphingobacteriales > Sphingobacteriaceae > Mucilaginibacter > Mucilaginibacter sp. P2_A5. The sequence continues at coordinate 130,307 of NZ_JBFUCY010000019.1, read as the reverse complement.
AATGTAGTAAAGATTGCTCTCTTCCGGACCGAGTTTGCCTTTTACCGAAAACGACAAGCATAATGACATAAGGACAATAACAAGATCGGTTAATAGCACTAACCACCTTGAATGAAATTTGTCCTGAAATATTAAATTTCTGAGGTATAGCATATTGGATAGTTGTTTAGGTAAACAAAAATTTATGAATAGCGATAAAGCGGAAAAAAATCTATTTCGGCATTATTAATAATTCCTTTTTTGGCAACTAAATTTTGATATATAGCGGGGTTAGCAATATAACGCCAGGTATTGAATTCAAAATGTAAATTCGAAAATGCAGATTTCCATTCAAAAAGATTATCGTGCTTATAGCCAAGGCCACCACCTAAATTATAGTATCTCATCCCCTCTCGCCGGCCAATGAGCGTAATTTCGTCCACCAGAAATTTAGTGGGGCTTTTATGCAGATATTCGGCCCGTGTACCAACCAAATGAGCCTGGATTATATCGTTAGTAAAGGTTATTATTGTACTCGACATTACAGTGTCTCCGTCATAAACCATTAGTACCCGCGCATCATATTCATTCGTATTACATATACTGGCAAAATATTGATCATTAAATAAATAAGAATCGGCCGCCCCTACCCTTTTCATGCTCTCATTATAAATGTTGGTAAAAATTGCCAAAGCATCTGCCCCCTTTTCTTCGGCCACCCTGTACCCTTTTTTCCAGGCATGTTTAATGGAATCCATGGTGCTTTGCCTGTAATCCTTTCGCTGATCGTCAATACTTTTAAGCAAATCAATCACAACTGTTTTTCCATTCGAATGTACACCACCAAATTTATTAAGCAACTTTTGCTGTTTGTAAAAGGGATGCATACGAATGAATATTGAAATGTAATTACCGTCAACAAGAAAAGAAATAAATGCATCCTTAAAACTTTCAATAAAACTATCTTCAAGGCTTTCCATCTTTTTGTTCGAAACCGGGCCCGAGAAGCCGTAAACGCACGTAAGATCAAAAAACTCCGTCTCGGGTATTTTGCGTTCAAGTAAAGGAAATACGATATAGTCATCATCCTTTTGATAAACAAATAAAAGCGGCCGGGAATTATTTTCAAGAGAATTTTCGAGGTTATGATAATGCCAGGTATGATAAAAATCATACTCGGCAGCGCCCCGGATATAGTTTGTCCATTCCTGCCTGTCGAAGATGGTAAGTACTTTTGTCATAATTAATAGGTGCTTTTGTTTTACGCTAACTTTTACAGTTTTGTGCAGCTATGAACTTACTTTTGGTAATACTCATACAGATCAGGTCATTTTGTTTACCGGTAATTTCAAAACCGGCCTTTTCGTATACTGCTATGGCCGAAATATTTGAGGGATGAACTTTAAGATAAATAAGATCCAATTCTTTTATCAGGAAGCCATAATTTAAAATTTTCGCAGTGGCCTGGTAACCAATACCCTTACCCCAGTAAAGCTTATTACCGATAAAAAGATGCAGTTCTGCATCATGAGCTGTTATATCTAACAGTTGAATGTTACCTACATAGGTATTAAGTTCTTTAACGCAAATTGCAAACCTTGCCTGATTTTCTTTCACTAACTCGCCCTGCAGCCAGGCGGTTTCAATAACCGCAGTAATGTAATTGACCGGTTTGTAGCCCGTGTAAATCCAAATTAACGGATCGTTACGCCATGCGTACGAAACCAGTGCATCTTCTACAACCAATGGCCGTATGTATATTGATATTGTCATAAAAAAAGGCGTAAGGTGTTTAACATATAATACATATCCTGTAAATTATAGCGCTGATCTATTGGCAACGGAACTAAACAACGGGCAAGGTAATTTTCGTACATGCCTTTTTTTGTCCATTTAAAAACGTTTGGCCAGTAAGTAGCAACATATATTTTTTTTTGGATTAAATGCACCTTTAAATACTTGTCGTTACACAAAAACGGATAAACCATGGGTGCACAATCCTCCGGTATTTCAAACTTAAACAGGTTATATTCATGCAGATGTTTATGTAAAAAATGGAAATTTCGCTCCCTTGTCTTCGCGCAGGCATCATAATCAATACCCGAAAGTATTTTCTTTGTAACTGCAGACATTGACCTTATTTCATTGTTTTCCAAATTCTTATTGTTTTCTTTGTAAGCTTCATAACCTTCTTCAATACCGCAATCTATACTCTTAATAAGGTGCGAAAACCGGTGGACGGATTTATCAACAGGTAGTTTTTTTACCAGCTTTCTTTTAATTTGCAAATAAGCGCCGTCCGAAACGCCGAAAAATTTGCGGCACGAATAAAAGGTATCTATTTTGGGCAATGGCTCCGAAAAAAAAGCCTGCGAATTATCAATTATCAGGTTGCCAATTTTGTAGCTTAATTCCGTAACTGTTTCTTGCTTTAAACCGAAGTAGTTTGTGTACAAAAAGCAGGCGTCATGTTCGATATCAAAATCAATTATCGGATCAAGATTCTTGTCAATTGAATAAAATTGGTATTTGACACCTAATTTCTCGATGGGTTCAAGCAAAACATCGCACGTAAAATATGGGATATATATTTTAACATATCCTTTTTGCCTTAAAATATATTCAAGGGCATTCCGTCCGGTGTTTAAATGAATCAGATTTGGATAAAATTCATTTCCCACCGGCAATTCCAGCTCTAAATATCCACCGATGGATTTTAAAGCGGTTCTATTATTTTGCATAGCCGTAAATTAGTTGCGATTTAAAGGGCTGTTAGCCCTGATCCCTTTGATACATTCTTAAGTGAGGGGGTTGATAGTACTCTTCCAGGCTTTCGGGTACCCGGGCATTGTACCCTATTACCTGGCGTAAGCCAGGATTAAGCTGAGCAACAAAATCATAACCCAATAATCTTGGGTAATCCATTTGCTGTTTAAAACACGGCCGGGTAAATCCTAAAGTTAATGCCCGCCTTACATCAGTTGTGGTATTTTCGCCTGCCGCATGCCAGATATTTGAATCAAATAATATTATGCTGCCTTTAGGTGCAATAGCCCTGTCTGCAGCATCAAAAAAATAGTTTTCATTAGGCCGCAACGCCGATTTGTGCGAACCTGAAAGGAAATGCGTAGCGCCATTGGCTTCGGTAAAATCATCCAGGGTAACAATCATTTGCATCAATAACTTAGTATCGGTAACAAAGGTTCGTGTATCGCGGTGCATGTTGCTCAGGTAAGGGTGCGCTTGCTTTGCGTGTATAACTGCGTTAATCCCGTTTAATATGTAGTTGCCTCCTAAAAAATGTGCTATTTCATCGTCACAGTACATTTTTTGAAGAAAAGGAATGCTAAAATTATTTCTTTCCAATAAGTGATGCAGCGTACCCTGCATATTGGCGCTGATGTTATTTTTCTCCTGGATAGCTCTTCTAACTTTATACGCTACCTCCAGATCGGCATTTATTACATCCAAAAAATCGTTGCCAATGGCATTTTCATACACTACCCAGCCGTATTCGCGCATAGATTCTGGAAAAGTGCTAAACTCCTTCTCGCTATACCTAAATCTGTTTTTCATATCCTGTAATCCGTTTTATGTTATTAAGCTTGTTTTAGCCGCATAATTTCCATCATACAGGCATTAATGAGTTTCACATCAAATTTTTCTTTTGCCAGGGTCAATCCGTGCAATCCATGATCAACAATATCCGTGGGATGCTGGATATAATGGTAAATTTTAAAAATAAGTTCAGAAACATTTTTAATAGGCACCAAAAAACCGTTTGAAGCAGAGCCAGAGATAACGGTTTCACGGCAACCAACTGAATCGCAGGTGATAATTGCCCGCCCGGTGGCCATAGCCTCCAGCAAGCAACGAGGAATACCCTCGCCATAATATGATGGAAGAACCACTACGGACGATTCTGAAATATAAGGCCTTACGTCATCAACTTCACCAATATATTCTACGGTATCACCGTATTGAATTTTAAATAAAAGGTCGGCGCTAATTGAATCAATATTTTCATCACGCGAGCCTATAAGCTTAAATTTCACTTCGGGATACTTTAAACGGGTTACGCGGGCTGCTTCATAATATTCATAAATACCCTTTGCATTTATAAGCCTCGAAATCATTAAGAAACTAATCGTCCTGGTATTTGGCACAGAGCAGCGGTAATGGCCCAAATCAACCCCTGAACCGTTAACTACAAAAGCCTGGTGTTTAGATGTTAATATTTTTTTATTGAGTAGTGTTTGATAATCGTCCTTGTTTTGAAAAATGATCCTTAATGATGGGCTTGCCCTTAAGCTAAACTTGAGCATTTTTTGCGCCATCCGGCTTACCAGCGATTTTTGACTGCCCGGTACAAAACTATACCCAAGGCCCGACAGCATTGGTGTTATTAGCTTTACATGGTTTAGTTTAGCCGCTAAAGTGCCATAAATAACTGGTTTTACAGTATAAGGAAAAAAAATATCCGGTTGTAAACGTTTTATCAGTTTGTAAAGCGCTATAGTGTATTTTATATCTTCGATGACTGAAACGGTACTACCTTTTAGCTTATTCTCGTATATACCCACATTAAGCACCTTGAGTTTCTTACGCATAACCGGCGATAAAGCTGGTGTAAAAACATATACCTGATGCTGTTTAGCTAAATCTTCGATGAGTTTCCCCCTAAAATCGATTAATGATTTAGCCGAATCACAGGCTATCAGTATTTTTTGCCCGGTAACTATCATAAAATGGCGTGATGTGGTTTAGATTGGAGTTAATGTTAGCCTGTAAAACAAGCGTATTTTTTTAAGAGTAAAGTTTTAAAACATATGGTTTAATGATTAAAAAAAGTAACATCCAATATGCTTAAATAATGTCCGGATCACAAAAACCGTAATCCGGACATTTTATAATTGGATTAAAAAAAATATTAGTTAGTAAGTATTGCGCCAGCTCCTTTTTGAACTATGGCAGGCACGTTTGCCGCAGCATCAAGCACTGTGCTGTAACTGTACTCGGGTACCCATGTAGATAGTGCCGTTGTTATATTGTTTGCACCACAATTTGAATAGATATTGGTACTCACCCCACTAAAGAATCCCGGAGGGTCGCCGGCAAGGTTTGTACTTATTGGTTTATGGCAACCAGAGAAGTATTCGTTATCTGTGCGAATAATTCCGTTAGCTCTTGCACCCAAACTGTAGCTACTATTATTCAAGTGATAATTATTGAATACATGCACGCGGCCATAGTTCATATCGGGTTCCCGTTCGCTAACATTATACCAAAAATTGTGGTGCAGTGTAACATGCAAATGACCAATATCTGATTCATGTCCGGCAATGCCACCGCTTATCAGGAATGATAAATTTGTATCATGAAACCGGCTCCAGGAAACTGTAACAAAATCTGAGGCTCTTGTTATTGCTATGTCTTTACCCCAATAATCCCAGCCATGGCTTCGATCTGTAGAAAAGTCGCAATGATCAACCCAAACATGGGTAGTTGAAAATTTGATCATCAAAGCGGCATCCGTCACATAATTTTTAAACGTTATGTTTTGAACAATTATGTTGTTAACAGTAAACATGTACAACGATATACCTGTTATTGTTGCTCCGGGCTGGCCAATGATCGATTTATTGGATGATACGTATACAGGGTCATCACCAGAGCCTGCAATTGTGCCGCTTATGTAAACAATTTTAGGAGTACTGCCAGATAGTGCTGTCTTCAAACCGGCCAGTGTAGATACCGTTACGGTAGCTCCTCCGGCACCGCCTGTTGTTGTACCGTTATACATAGCATAACCCATTAATGCCGAGGTTACGCCTGTTTTAGTTGCTGAACCGGCTGTGGTAGTGGTTGTTGTAGCTGGGGTAGTTGTTGTTGTTGTTGTACCGCTTACAGATCCGTCAAAAGTATAGGTATACTTTCGCCCATTTGTTGCCGGGTTTGTGTTATCAGAGGCCGAAAAGTACAAATCGGTGCCCCAATGGCTAAAACGCCCTTTACCAAGGTTGCGTATATCTGCGTGTAAAGAATGCGGCGGGCTCAACTCAACGCCATTTTCAAATAACCTTAAGGTCGACGCCGTAGGTGCCGTATTTGAATCACCAGATTTACTTAATGGAGATGTCGTCTTATAAGCATATCCCCCGTCCGACTTTATAGCGGTTAAATTTACGGTGAAACTTGTTCCGGTAGTTGCCGTGGTCGCAAATGAAGTCGAACTTGTTGTTAACTGGTTTTGTGGCAAATTATCAGGACTATCCTGACTTCGTTTGCAACTGCCAAAAAAAATAATTGTGCTTAATACCAAGCTGAATACAGCCACTTTGTGAAAGAGTTTTTGTGTTTTTTTCATGCGTTTTTAATTTTGGCTTTTCAAACGAGACGGTGTTTGAAAAATTACGATTAAAAATTACCCGCGATGAATAGACTGAGTTAATTAAAAGTACAAAAAGTGGCTTTAATACAACCTGGGGCTATAAAAAAGTGTGAAATTTTATTGTAAAGAAACTTTACAAATTGCACACTTCATGACATTAAAATGACAAAATTATTTTTTTTCAGGACAATATCGCTGATTGATCGCTAACTTCAACCTCGTAAAACTGTTTATACCAGGCAATAAATCGGGCGACACCAACAGAAACGGAAACCTGGGGTTTATATTTTAAAACTTCATCCAAATTTGAAACATCGGCACAAGTTTCGCCCACGTCGCCGTCCTGCATCGGCTTTAAAATCTTTACAGCCTTAATGCCAATTTGATTTTCAATCTCACTTACAAAATCAAGTAATCTAACAGGTGCCCCCCGGCCTATGTTGAAAACCCTGAATGGAGCGTTTGACGTGGCAGGATCAGGATGATAGGCATCCCAATCGGGGTTTACTTCGGCCGGCCCGTCAACTACGTGGGTAATGCCCTCAACAATGTCATCAATGTAGGTAAAATCACGCTTCATGTTACCGTTGTTAAAAACCTCAATTGGTCTGCCTTCCAATATAGCCTTGGTGAAAATAAACAATGCCATATCGGGCCTTCCCCATGGGCCATATACCGTAAAAAAACGCAATCCGGTTGTTTTTAAACCAAACAGGTGGCTATAAGTGTGTGCCATCATTTCGTTTGCCTTTTTTGATGCAGCATATAACGACACGGGGTGATCGGCGATATCGTGTTCACTGAATGGCATTTTTTTATTTAACCCATACACGCTCGACGAGCTTGCGTAAACCAAATGTCCAATTTTAAAATGCCTGCAACATTCCAGGATATTAAGAAACCCTTTAATATTTGAATCGATATAAACCTCGGGGTTTGTTAAGCTATAACGAACACCAGCCTGGGCCGCAAGGTTACATACCGCATCAAATTCGCCAATTTTAAAAGTATTTTCCAATAGTTCCCGATCCAATAAGTCGGCTTTAATAAACGTATAATTTGGATATTTTGAGCTTTTAATTGGTTTACCGTACCCGATGTTTGCTGTGTAAATACCGGTATTCTCAAGCCGGGCGTATTTAAGTTTTACATCATAATAATCGTTTAAATTATCTACACCAACTACGGTATCCCCTCTTTCGAGCATTTTTTGAGCCAAATGATAGCCAATAAAACCAGCTGTGCCAGTAATTAAAATTTTCATGAGTATGAGTTTTAGTTTTAGAAGAATGCTTGCTATTAAACCAGATGCCTGGCTGAATTCATGGCCAATAGATTTTCCGACAGGCGTCGGTTCAGGCCGTCATTTTACTGGTTTGTATTGTGTTGCTACTGTAACCCAATAAAATGTGTTTTGAGGAAGGTGCTTAGTTGCATGTTTACACAATGCTTTTTAGCACCTGAGAATAACTTACAGTTTAAAACCGGCCAGCTTAATTCATCTTATAGCTATATTTTCTGCCGTTGTTGAGTGGGTTGGAGTTATCTGAAGTTGAGAAATATAGTATATCGCCCCAGTGACTAAACTGTCCAAGCCCATACACCCTGATAGAGTTGTGGTTGGAATGGGCAGGAGATAATTCGATGCCATTTTCAAAAAGGCGCAGCGTTGAAAAATTGGGTTTATCATTTGAATCGCCTATTACCGGAAGATGGTAGCCAATTTTATAAGCATACCCCGAGTCGACTCTCAGACCTATTAAACTTATTGCTATTAAAGTTTTGTCTGTTGCCGTTGTATCCTTTACGTTATCCGAGGTGTCCTTAACATATCTGATAGTATCGTGTAAAATAGTCGGCGTTATAGCTGCTTTATTACAACTACTAAATAGTGTACTACCTATTGCCAATGCAAACGGAATTAATACTTTCGAAAAAGCTTTGATTTTTGATTTCATGATCGTTCAATTAAGTTAATTGTTATAGCTGCCTTATTGCAACTACTAAATGATTTATTACCTTTTGCCACAGCAAACAGGATTAGTACTTTCGAAAAAGATTTGATTTTAGTTTCATAATCGTTCAATTAAGGTGAATACTTGTTACTACTGGAAGTGATAAATTGAAAATCTATCTTACAACGGACTTCATTATGGAATGGATAAAAACCTGGGGGCTTCTGCCATCTAAATAATGTTGAATTTGTTCACGGCAATGGGCTGTTGAATTCAATGCTGTTCTGATTGCATTTGTGAGATCTCCCTCGCTGTTTATATCGGCCTTAAAAACGCCATCGATATCATCAATTCCACCGGCACATTTGGTACACACAACTTTGGGATTCAGGCTCATCATTTGTAATAAAACGTTCGGGAACCCTTCTTTTATTGATGATACAACACATACCCTGGAATGCTTAAAATAAGGCATTGGGTTTTCAACCCAGCCCTTCAGAATTACGCGCCCGGTTAATTCGTGCCTGGCAATTAGTTTTTCGAGAAGACCTTTTTGCGGGCCATCACCAAAAATCAACAATTTTAAATTTGGGAATTCTGCCTTCAAAATATTAAAAGCCGCTATTAATATTAAAAAGCCTTTTTCGGGAATTAACCGCCCTGCCGCACAAATAAACTCAGTTTCGGCATCTGCATCAGTTAGTATGGCGCTTGCCTTAATAATATTTTGCTTGATATCAAGCGGATTGGGCTGAACTATTAACGATTCGGAATTAAAAAACGGAACATTTTTATTAAAGTCGTCGCGCATTTGCTTTGTTTGACAAATAACCAGGTCGACGGCAGGATATCCTAAATAATAGGCCAATTGATAACTCCACTTTTTAAAGCCGCTGAACCTGGTAAAAACAGAAGTACATTCCCTTACAATTACTTTTGATTTTAAAAACCCAATGCGCTTCAAAAAACCCAGGTAGGCATTTAAATACGGATGAGTGCTAACAATTACATGATCCGTTCTGTATAATTTCAACACCTTTATAACACCCAGAAAGCCCCAAATTAAGCCTCTCTTTGTAACATAAGTGGCGTTTAACCCACGAGGGATTTTAAGCCCCCCTTTATCTACTTTTTTCAAAAATATCAATGGAGCTTTACTGGTTGTTGCACACATTAGCAAAATATTTTCTGCCCCATTAGCCTGATCTGACATGGATAGAAAGACCAACTTGTACATGCCCTGCTCCATCATTAAAATTTGAGGTTTCTTATTTTTCCGATAATTTTTTTTAACGGGCCTAAAGCACTGAATACTTTTCGTTTTCCGTCAATAACTATTAAGTCGCCAGCAAAGTTTACGGTATGTAATCCTTTATCATACGGCGGCTGCGGTAGTAATTCAAATACCGTTTGATATTGAAAATCTGTCTCGCTTATATTGGTTATCTCATTTATCATCACTGATCCGCCATAACATTTTTCAGGATTTTGGCTGGGCATATAAAGCTTTTGGCCTACTATAAACAATCTGCCCGCCGACCGGCTAACGTTGACGGCAACATTTATAGGATTTAGGCTATGTGGCTTAAAAGAAGAATCCAGGCTATCTGCATGAAAAATGTAAAGTTTTCCAGGCATGCCCGATATACTGCTAAATAGCCAATATTTATTTTTGAAGTGAATTATTGAACTATCAACAAAGGCCTCCCCTTCTACCAATAGTTTTATTTTTTTGAACCTACAGGGGTCTTCTACGTCAATCTGGTATAAAGCAATTTGCCTGGCTGTTGCTGTTTCGGGAATGCAATAAAGTTGATCCTGAACTGCAAACAGGTGAGGATATGACAGATGTATAGCTTCTTTCATAATGCCTTTGACTTTTTTTTTGCTTTTAAAAAGCATATCGTCCGTCATCATTATTTCGCCTTTGCCCTTCCAAAAATTCAGTTCTTCATAATAAAGATGCGTTCGGCCATTTAAGTGTATTGCAAAGGGATCCGCCGCATAATCAACTTTATCCTCACGAAGCCATTTAATTTCTCCGTTAAGTTTTTGCGTGCTAATCAAATTTTCGGGTGTCTGGCGTACATAACCAATATTCCATTTATCGTATAAAAATAATTTATCCCAAACCATGCTTATCGTTTCGGTTATTTTCATATTCTTACTATTTTTTTCAAAAATGAGTGAACAACAACCAATATTGGTAAGTAATCGTTTTCACGAACCAAGGTTCCGCCAAAGCTGTCTTTGAATTGATTAATCCTTGCAAGCGACTCATCTGAAGTTTGGTAAGCGTAACCGCCAAGATCATAAGTCTCGAAACCTTGCTGTTTAAAAAAGCACATATCTTTAAAATGCAACAACCTGTTGGCCCTGCCAATAACCGCTCTTGATTGCTTATCTGATTCATTCCTGAAAAGCGATGCAGAGTGTAACAGTCTTATTCTTTTTAATGTATTATCGCGCAAATAGGCGTGCATTACAACATCCTGACCATTATACATCGCCTTAGTAATTACCAGCGCCGACTGATATTTATAAAACTCTTTCGTCAGCTTTTTAAGGTGCTTTGTTTCGGCAAAAGAGTTATAAAATTCTATAAAACGTCTTAAACCTGTCTCCATTACCGTAATAACGCCATCTTTGACTGCTCGCCTTATTTCGTATGTGGTATTCTGATCAAAACCCGCTTCAAAAGTTTCTTTTGAAGCCGTTAAATCAATTATTTTGGTATAAAATGACTCTTTTAAATATCCCGGTATATAGCCGCTATATGAACTTTGTTTATAAGAGTTGCACAAACAATTCCAAAAGTTGGGTTTTTGGGCAAACCATATTACGTTGTACGGTATGACCTTAATTAAGGAACTTTTAATCTGTACCATGAAATATTATTTTTTAAAAACCGGTTGATATTTAAAAGACTTAGAGGCTGTTTGGCTTTTTAACCATTGCGTAAAAACTAATAGTTTCCATATCTGTGGAAACCGATTCCACTTACCATCCATGTGCTGGTTTACCATTGCCAATGCTTTTGGAGCATTAACCCCTGGAATATTTTTGAGCTCATTTAATGTAAGATGATCCATTACATAATCTTTCAACTCGTTTCTAAACCAATATTGTAACGGTAAAGTAAAACCTGATTTTGCCCTGTTAAAAAACTCGGCAGGGACATATTCATATAAAATATCCTTTAAAATCCTTTTTTGACATCCGTACTGAAACTTATATTCATCGGGCAGATTTTGAGCGAAAGCAACCACCCGATGATCCATTAATGGGGCACGCGCTTCAATTGCAAATGCCATTGACGCCCGGTCTACTTTTGTATTAATATCACCATTCAAGTAAGTTTTGGTGTCAAAAGCCGACATTTTTTGTAAAATACTGAGAGGTTTTGACGACCAGATATCCATAAATGGTACTTCCAGTCCTTTCTCAGGCTGATTAAGCCAGGAGTATTCTAAACCTCCAAGCATTAAACCATATAAGGAACTAATTTTTGAGCTGCAAAGTCCTAATGCAATTAACTGGTGACGGTAGTTTGGCGATAAACCTATAATTCGGGCCAACTGCCTTCTCACCGGCAGAGGATAGTTAAATAAATGGTTAACCATATTAAACCATTTATATCGGCTATAGCCCATAAAACTTTCGTCGCCACCATCGCCACTTAAAGCAACGGTAACGTATTTTTTAGTGTATTTACTCAACAATAATGTTGGTATTGCGCTTGAATCTGCAAATGGTTCATCGTAATAATCGCCAAAGTTTTTAATTAACCCAATGCCTTCATTGCTACTGCATTCAATTTCATGGTGATCTGTTTGCAAATAATTAGCGATTTTTTTTGCGAACAGGCTCTCGTCAAAACCCTTTTCGTTAAACTTAATGCAAAAGGTTTTTACCTGTTTACTATGCTGTGCGGCAAGCGCAGTTATTAATGAAGAGTCAATTCCTCCGGAAAGAAAAACGCCAACATTAACATCCGCCTGCATCCTGACCTCTACTGCGCTGGTTAAAAGACTTTTAAGTGACGATTTGGCTTCAAAATAAGAACCTTCATATTTGTTTACAAAATTGAGATCGAGGTCCCAATATTTGCTTACCTTAAATGTACCTGTACCTATCGTGAAGGTAAAAGAGTGTCCGGCCTCCAGCTTTTTTATCTGTTTCCATGCCGACCTGGGTTCTGGTACATAGCCCCATATCATATATTCATTAATGGCCGTTTCGTCCAGGCCAATATTTCTGCCGATACAAATTTGTGATGGTTGACTCCCAAATTCAAAATCGAGCCCCTGGTGGGTATAATAAAACGGCTTTTTACCCAAACGATCCCTTGCCCCAAATAATTTACCAGAAAGCGTATTGTAAATTACAAAGGCAAACATGCCAATAAACTGATAAACGCAGCGCTCGCCGTACTCAAGATAGGCGGCCGCAAGCACTTCGGTATCAGAATTGGTAGAAAATTGATACCCTAAATCCTGTAGCTTGGCCTTTAACTCCTTATAATTATATATTTCGCCATTAAATACAATTTTAATATGCTGGTAACTAAAGGGCTGGTTTGATCTATGGTCCAAATCCACAATTGCAAGCCGGTTGTGCCCCAAAATAACGGGACCAACACGTTCAAAACCCGAATAGTCCGGCCCGCGAAACCCTACCCTTTGTAATTTGGCAACAATTACTTCGTCCGGGTAATAGGCAGTTGCCCCGTAAATTCCACACATATGTAAATGATTAGGTTATAAGGTAAATAAGCTTAGCTTAGCATCAGTGTTTCGTATGATTTACCAATTTTATCTAGGGCAAAGCGATTATATATATCGGCTTTTATCTCCTCATGATGCCAGGTTTGGTTGCAGGCCCGGATAATATGTCTTTTTAAATTCACTACGTCATTTTGTTCAGCAACAAATCCGTTAAAGCCTTCCCTTATCAATTTGCTAATCCCGCCAACACGAAAAGTAACAACAGGAACTCCAACCGAGAGGGACTCAAGTACTACGTTTGGAAATCCCTCTGTAAAAGAGCTCAAAACCAACAAGTCGTTCCTTGCAATTTGTAACGCAACGTTGTTTATTTGGCCGGTAAAAGTTACCCGGTTGCAAAGTTCACCGTGGCAAACAAGAGTTTTCAGCTCGTCCATTAAGGGCCCATCGCCAACTATTGTTAATACATAATTTAGTGGGAGCTCTTTAACAACTTCAAGCAAGCGAAGCAACCCTTTTTCTTTTCTCAACCGGCTTACAACCACCAGGCGCTTTAACCCTGATATGCACCGACCATTTTTGAGCAACTGTGACGGAAAAATCGGGTTATGAATTACGATTAATTTTTTTGCGGGAATGTTATAACATACCGCCATTTCGCGAAGCATCTCTTCCGATTGGCATACGATAAAATCAAACCGAAAAAACAAAAACCTGGTAAAAAAATTATAAAACCGAGCCTTAAAATCATAGTACTGGCGCATTTGAAACGGGTTATTTGAAGCCCTGGCTATTAACTTAGGTACTTTTACAAAGCAAGCCACCATTGCGGTCAAAATGTTTATATGGTCGGTTGTTGAAAAAACAACATCCGGCTTTTCATCTCTTAGCAATTTAAATAGCTTCAAAAATGACTTTGATGCCTTTATAGTATTCAAATTGATAAACCGGATTCCTTTAACATCGGTGGAAAAACATTGATGATGACCGCTCAGGTAAACAACAGATACATCATATTTTTCGTTGTTAAAATACTGTGAAAGCAACCAATAAACGCGTTCGGAACCGCCGGCTCCAAGAGAACCAACTACCAGGAAAATTTTCTTTTTCATAAGGGCCCGTGTTAAAACTTAAGATGATCTTTTTCAGGTAAGTAAGATATCGTTACCTGTATCTGATATGTTGTTGTATTGAAGTATTGCGAAATACAAAAATATAGTTGGCCCATCAACACTTAATAGCCAGCCATTGTGCGATAACGCATTTATTGAAACAGCAAAAAATGAGAAAAATAACGCTAAGTATAAAGGCTGCTTTTTTTTGCGGATACTTTTAATTGCCTGCCAAAAAAGGGAAAGAATACGATAATAAATTGCCCCTAATAACCCAAAGCCTAAAAATGGGCCCAATAAAGTAACAAACATCAAATAAGCGTTGTGCGATGATAAACCAAAAGGGAAAGAAGGATTTCGATAAGTAACCTCGTCCCAGCTTTTTCCATAAAATATTAACCCAAAGGGATAATTTGCAACTATTTTAAGATTTTCTGCTGCCAGGTCGGCACGATTAAAATCATTTGCTTCCTTTGCGTTATTTTTTGATAAGATGTTATTCTTGTCATCAAAATTCCCTTTTAACACGTATGCATAGGCTGCAAAACATATCAGAATGGTACAAGCGAGCAAAAAAACAGCCTTATATCGGTAATAAGCAACTAAGAAAATAACTATTGCTATGCAAAAACTTATAAATGCAGACCTATTCATACCAAGGTAAAGACATACCATACAGAAACACAGCGCAACTAACTTAACAAGTAAACTTTGCTTAAAAGTAAAAGTTGCCACCAAAATCATTGTGGTAAAGGCCGCCACCTGGTACCCAAAAGTAAATTGAGTTATTGACAAGCCTGACGGGCTTTGCTTAATCTGTTCATCAAGCATTGCAATCCTAATGGGATCTATAATTGATGCGTAGTTATGGTCAAGTATCATGACAATCATTGACAACATCAACAGTAAAAAAAACAACGTTACCGATTTGGTAAACCGGCTTCTGCTGGAGCCGACAAAGTAATTAAAATACAGTGCACATATTAAAATTGTAATTAAAGTGGCAAAAAAAGAGCGGTAATCGTTCATCCCCACTACATTGTATAAAAATGATGCTATGGCAAAAAGAAACATCTCTTTTTGGTAAAAAAAACGCATAACAGGCTGGCGTGCAAAAAAAACAAGGGGCAAACCAAATACAATTGGCGCTGGTATTTTCACTGTTTCTGTCATAAACAAACCAAATGCAAGGGCATATAAATAGAAAATGACCAAACAATAAACCAAAAGCTTTTTAAATTCCATAAAAGGTTACAGCTTATTTAAGTAATCTTTTAAGGGTGCTTAAAATAATTCTGATGTCCATCAGGAAATTTCTATTGTCTATGTATTCAAGATTTTGAAATATTTTTGATGGCAAAATGGTGTTTATATAAAGTTTCTCTGGATCTTTGGCAGTAGCCAAAAGCTCATTTTCGTTAAAGTACTTAATAGAAGCCCAATCTGTTAAGCCAGGCTTAACACTAAGTACCCTTAATTGCTGTGCAGTATAAATTGTAACATACTTGCTTACTTCAGGCCTGGGGCCAACAAAACTCATGTGGCCGGCAACAATATTTATTAATTGCGGCAACTCATCCAGTTTATATTTACGAAGCCAAAAACCCACGGGGGTGATCCTAAAATCGGTATATCCAATAGTTAACAGGCCTGCCCTGTCCGAGAACTCATACATGGTTCTGAATTTAAAGAGGTTGAATTCAGAACCATTTTTGCCAATTCTACGCTGAACGTAGAATATGCTTCCTTTTGAGTTAAATTTAACAGCCGCCGCTATAATAACTAACAACGGAGTTAAGGCTATCAATAAAATTGAAGCAAAAATCAAATCGAAAATTCTTTTTAATATCATTTTAAAACTGTGTTACTGAAGAAGTTTTCAGGTATCCAATTTGCTTATTTACTGCATTTGCTACAGTTTCTATTATAAAGTCCACTTCTTCATTAGACAATTGAGGATAAATAGGAAGTGAAATTTCATTTGCATACTGAGCGTAAGCCACGGGGTAATCGGCAATGTTGTAACCTAATGATTTAAACAATGTTAACATTGGTAACGGAATAAAATGAACGTTAACACTTACGCCTTGCCCGGTAATATCTTCAATAATCTGGTCGCGCTGTGATTCAGATATTCCTTTGATCCTTAAAGAGTAGAGGTGATAAGAGGTCTCCCGGTTTCCATCAATGAGTGATGGCGCTATAAACCAATTCATTTCCCTAAAGCTTTTTAAGTATTTTAATGCAACCAGCTTTCTCAAAGGAAGTAGGACGTCTGAATATTTTTTTATTTGGGCCAGGCCGATAGCAGCGCATACATCGGGCATATTTATTTTAAGCCCCTGAAATAAAATATCATACTTCCACCCTCCGCCAGTTGATTTGGTGAAAGCATCTTTAGTTTGCCCATTTAGGGTAAACATTTTCAAATATCTGTACTCCTGTTCGATATTGAACTTTGATGGCAGATTTAAGCATATGGCGCCCCCTTCTGCTGTTGTTATATTTTTAACGGCATGAAATGAGAAAATTGCAACGTCGGCTTCCTTCGAGGCTGCAACTCCGTGTATCGTGGCTCCCAGGGAATGCGCTGCATCGGCAATCAATAATATCCTACCCAGTGCCGCCTGCTTGTCATTTGTTGCCTCAAATAAGTTTACTATTTCGGGCCTGTTAATAATCTGGTTTAAAGCGCCATAGTCACATGGCCAGCCGGCAATATCAACAGCAATAATTGCTTTTGTTTTACTGGTAATGGCTTGCAGAACCGCTTGCGTAGATATGCAACAATCAGCATCAACATCAACCATCACCGGCCTGGCCCCGCAATGCAGCACACATAAAGCAGTTGCGCAGTAGGTGTAAGCGGGTATGATAACTTCGTCTCCCTCTTTTATGCCAAACCATTTCAGCATAAGTATAGCGCCGGATGTCCATGAATTTACACAAACCGCCGCCTTGGCTGTTGTTAAATTAACTATTTCATTTTCAAATTCGACTACCTTAGGGCCGGTAGTTATCCATCTGGAAGCAAGTGTATCAATAACTTCCTTTATAACAGATTGATCAATAAAAGGCGGCGAAAACGGAATTTTTACGGAAGGCATAAAAAGGATATAATAAGTTAATTATTGAAGACAGTTAGATAATATCTGCGCCGTTTCAGGCTGGTATTTTCTCGAGTACTTTTACCAAAAGACCTACGTAACTACGCAAAAGACGTTTGTGTATGTAAAACTTCTCTATTAGATAGTCTGTCCAGGTGTAGTTTACAAACGATAGATCATGAAGTGAAACAAAGTGCCTGTGATGTTTAGCAATAAAATCTTCAAGCTCATAAAAAGCACGATCTGTGCAGGTTTCAGGATGATAATTAAAAGTCCAGGTATTTTCTGTTTTAGGTTCAACTTCTGATAGTTGAACGGGAATCCAGTTAAAGCCAAACCTGATGTACGGTGATTTTAATAACCCATCACTTATCACCCTTATATTGGTATGCCTCTGGAGCGCAACAAGCGTGTTCCTGTCAAATGTATGGGCCGGTGCTACAAACAACGATGCATGGATATTTTCGCGTTTAAATATTGATGCTGCAGCTTTAATTTTTTCCTCCTGTATCGATGACGGCAAACCGGCAAATTCCGATCGCTTATTCATTTTTAGTATTCCCGAGTTTTGATTTACATAGCAGTGATCATACCCGTGCATCCCCATTATATAGCCTTTACTTTGCAACTCCCGCACCAGCCACCAATAGTTAAAGTTATAGTTGCCGTGGCTTGTTAATTTAGGGTCCTGGTTGTCTGGAATTACGGCTATAATGGGCTTGATTTTATACCGGTCAAACAACCTAAAAAAACGCTGCCATTTTTCTAAATTATTTGTCGGACACAAATCGTCCAAACGGATTAAATATTGTAACATATAATTAAGATTTAATTTCGAATGAATAATTTGACGATATCATTTTTAAGGTCAGGGTACAGTAGCAGTATCCTTAGCATGCTTATTGACTAAACTTGCCCACTCACCTAATATTTTTACCGCACTGTTGCTGTCGCAAATGTTTCGTGCTGTTGTTCCTATCCTTTTTTTAAGGTCATCGTCGCTGTTTAAAGACACTATCGCATCTGCCAAAACAATAATCGACTCCTTTTCTATTAAAATGCCATTATCGCCATCTTTGATAATCTCCGAAGGTCCAAAATCGCAGTTTACTGCAATGCAGGGACATCCTAAGCTCATCGCCTCGACCAACGCGTTAGGGTAACCTTCATTCCGGGAAGGCAACACAAACATTTCGGCCTGGCTATAATAATCCTGCAGGTTAGTCTTTGTTCCGGGAAGTATAACTTTTTCCTGTAATCCCAGGCAATGAATCTGATAAAGAAGATTTGCTCTCTCTTCACCTTCTCCTATTATCAATAAATCGGTATCTTCAAGATTGGCAAGACCGAACGCTGCAACCAGTATATCAAAGCCTTTAACAAAGGCTAATCGACCAACGCCCAATATAAATTTCCGAACGTGTACTTTACCGGGAGTCAGGCTATCAAAGGTTGTCACGGCATTCATTATTCTGTTTATATTATCTAAATGTGTAAAACCTTTTGTCGCTAACAGGCAGTCGCCTACTCCCTTTGCGCTAACAACCACCGACGCCGATTTGGTATATATTAATGCGGCAAGTTTTTTATGCAGATAACCAAATTTATTTAAGCTTCGGTTTGGCGATGTTCGCTCGGATACGATATACGGAGTATTGGTAAAATTGCAGGTTATACCAGCCCATATATTGGCCGATGTTATGAATGATACCGTACAAACCGGTTTCTCGGTTCTCAACAATTTAATCAGCACATAAAAAGTCTTTAAAAAGGCGTAAAACCGATATACCAAATTATGCCGCTTTCTGTTCAACACATGAACTACTTTTACGCCTTTGTCAATAGCATAAGCTGGAGTATGCTGATTTAACGAAACGATTACAGACTGAAAATTTAATTTGTTAAAATAATTTGCCAATGATATTAACACCCTTTCGGCCCCCCCGCCCATTAAAGAAGGAATAATAAAAAACAAGCGGGGTTTTACTTGTAATCCGGGTTTTATTTTCATGAAGATTTATTTTTCGCTGATGAGTTAAAGCAGATATTTAACAGTGTTGTATGCCTTTCTTATTTGCAGGTTATTCAGTTCGAAAACCAGATACCTTTTAATATACAAACTAAGTAGTTTTCTTCTCAGCAACGTTGGATAAGAAAAGTTCCTGATAATCAAATTAAAATCGCTGATCATCCTTTTCATTCTTGTATTGGCGTTTATCATACTCCATATACCGCCCTCGTGATTACGGTAACAACTCATTATTTCGGGCATAACATATACTTTTTGGCCCGTATGAAATGTGGCGTAAAGTTTAAATATCTTGTCTCCGGCATAGCAATTAAAAAATAACTTACTTAAAAACAAACTATGGACTATTGGCAGATTACGGTAAAGTACCGTTGCTGTTTTTGTTTCCTCTTGTTTGCCGGCAAGCAAATCATAATAACTATGTGTTAGTGGAATTGGTTTAGGGTGTGCATATATTGTTTTGTTATCGGCAGTTATAACGCGGGTATAGTGACAACACATAATATAGCCAGGATTAGATTTTAAAAAATCTGCCTGCTTTTGCAACTTATAATTGTCTGTCCAATAGTCGTCGCCCTCGCAAAGGGCTATATATGTTCCTTTACACGCCTCAACACACCTGATAAAATTACGATGAATACCTATGTTTTCAGGAGATGTAAGCACTTTGATCTTGCCTGGGTATTTTGCCGAAAACTGATTGATAATAGGAAGCGTATCATCCGTAGAACAATCGTCGCCAATAATTATTTCAAAACTGAAATTTGTTTGCTGCATCAAAAAACTATCGATAGCCTGCGCAATGAATTTTTCATGATTATAGGTGATACAGCAAATACTAACCACAATTTCGGCTCCATTCATATTTTGCCGTTTTTTACGCTTAACTCCCACTCAATTTTATCTGCTACCAGCTTACCAAAACGACTGGGTCTCG
Organism: Mucilaginibacter sp. P2_A5; assembly: GCF_056404995.1. Lineage (NCBI taxonomy): Bacteria > Pseudomonadati > Bacteroidota > Sphingobacteriia > Sphingobacteriales > Sphingobacteriaceae > Mucilaginibacter > Mucilaginibacter sp. P2_A5. The sequence continues at coordinate 110,070 of NZ_JBFUCY010000019.1, read as the reverse complement.
GCTGACTTCCTTCCGTAAAATTTTGGGTTCTAAGCAACAAACGGCATATCAGGTCAAGATCCGACAAAGTTAAGGTATGATATAGCGGCAGACACAAAATGCGGGAGGCGACACTATCGCAAACCGGCATTTTCATACCGTTTACATATGGTAAGGTTGATAAAGACGGAAAAAAATACCTGCGGCTGTATATTTGTGCCAATTCAAGCTTAGCTTTACTCTCCAGCATCAATTCCTCTGAACTAAACAAAACCGGGAAATATGCATAATTATAATCGTCGGCATTTTCAATTTTTTGAAATTGTACGTCCAGGTTAGTTAATCGTAACATATATTGTTCGGTCAGGTACCTCCTCTTCTTCAATATCTCATCAGCATAACGTAAATTACAAAGGCCCATGGCCGCATGAAATTCGCAGTTTTTTGCATTGATACCCTGTTCTGAAAAACAATCAACTCCAGAAAAGCCAAAGTTGCGCATCAACGCCAGTTTTCTCAAAATTTCCGGATCCTGGGTAAATACCGCGCCTCCTTCTATAGTATGAAATAATTTTGTTGAATGAAAGCTAGTTGTACTGATATCACCATATTCAAATACAGACCGGTTTTTATAAATGGCCCCGAAACAATGTGCTGCATCATAAATAACTTTTAAATGATGCTTATCGGCAATTTCCTGTATGGCTGTAATATCACAAGGGTTACCAAAAACATGTGTGGCCAATATGGCAGATGTTTTTGAGGTAATAGCGGCTTCAATTTTAGCCGGATCAATATTATAGGTTTCGGGATCAATATCAACAAAAACAGGGGTACATTCCTGCCAAACAATTGCACTTGTTGTTGCCACAAAGGAAAATGGTGTTGTAATAATCTCGCCTTTTAATGACAATGCCTTAATTGCAAGTTGTAATGCAATTGTACCGTTTGTAACATATAACAGATGATTGACGCCCAGGTATTCCTTCAACTTCAGTTCAAGCGTATTTACCAAAGGGCCATTGTTTGTGAGCCACTGGCGTTCCCAAATACTTTTCACATAATCACAGAATTCGGTTTCTGTTGGCAGAAATGGTTTGGTTACAGGTATCATTTTTTAAGAATTAATTGGTTAAAATCTTTAATCGCCGAAAGTTTCACTAATAAGCCTGCACCAAAATAAACTCCAAAATAAATTATGAAAACAATGCCAATTTGCATAGCTGCAGGAGTATAAAGGGAGGTTAACAGCATATCGAGGAAATAACATGTAACCCCCAACGTACCTGCTATCACCAGGATTGGAAGAATATCCTCAATTTGTTCCATTATTGGGTAGGCTATTAACCTGCCGCTATAAACTGAATTTATGTAATAAGCAATGAGGTTAAAAAATAACTGGAAGTACAATAACCCGTATATTCCAAAGGGAATGAAAAGTAATATTCCGGCAACACTTAATATTTTCTTAATTACCTCCAATTTAAAAAACAGGGCGCTTTTACCCAGCACTTTTAAAATATTCAGGTTGTATACATGAAGCGGGTACATAATACCACAAAGGCATAATATCTTAAAAAAAGGTACCGCAGGCAGCCACTTATCTGTTAGTAAAATATGAAAAAGTGGCCTGGCAATTAAACTCAGGAATATTAAGGCCGGTGCGTTCCAAAACACTACCTGTTGCATTAACTTTTTATAAACCTCTTTTAATCGTGCCGGATCATGTGCTATTTGTGCAAACATTGGGTAAGCAACCTTATTAACCGCAGTTGAAATATTACTTATGGGTAGTTGGCTAATGGTATCTGCACGCCAGTAAAAACCAAGCAGGCTTGCAGAAAAGTATTTACCAATTATTATTAAGTAAAGGTTTTGATAAACGGTATCGAGCAAACCAGATAAAGTCATTTTATAACCAAAAGAGAAATGTTTTTTAAAACACGCTTTATCGAACAGCAAAGCCGGCCTCCATGGCGAATAGATCCAATGCAGTGCAGTTGACAGGAAAGATGTACATAGCCCCATCCAAACCAGGCTCCACACCCCGTAACCTAACCTTGCCAGAAGGATACCCAAAAGCCCCCCTCCAATGGCCGCCGGAATTTGAATATTTGTTTGCAGTTTAAACTTCATATCTTTCACCAGTAACGTACTTTGAACACCAAAAAAAGCGTTGATAATTAAAATAACTCCGTAAACACGTATGATGGCAGTTAAAAGCGGCTGCTGATAAAAATCGGCAATGAAAGGGGCGGCAAAAAACAATACACCATATAAAAAGCAGCTGCCAACCAGGTTAAAGTAAAAAACTGTTGAAAAATCGCGCCCATCTGCATCGGGGGTGCGTATCAATGAAGCTGTTAAACCACTATCTAATAACGAATTGCCTATTGCAATAAAAATTGCCAACATGGCAATTAAGCCAAACTGAGCAGGATCAAGCATACGGGCCAGGAATAATGATATCAGGAACCCTACGATTTTTGAACTCACCTGCTGCCATAGGGACCATAGAATGCCCGAAATGGTTTTTTGTTTATAATTCATCTAAGTGATATTACAGGCGTGCGTTTACCAGGCCGTCGGGCAAAAAGGCTTTCAGGTCGTACAGCACGGTATGAGGTTTACAAAGGCTTCCTAAATTCAAGTCTTTAAATTGTTCATGGGCAACAGCAAGTAAAATCCCATCGTATTTCCTTTCTTTCGACTCACCGTTTTCACATATTATGCCGTAAATACGGTTTGCTTGTTCTGCGTTAGCCCAGGGATCATGAACATGCACTTTTATTTTATATTCTTCCAAACGTTTAATAATATCTATTACCCGGGTGTTTCTAACGTCAGGACAGTTTTCTTTAAAGGTAAAGCCGAGCACAAGCACTTCGGCATCTATCAGCGACGTTCCTTTGCGTGTTATCTGTTTTATAAACTGATCAGCAACATAGGCCCCCATTGAATCGTTTATGCGGCGTCCGGCCAAAATAATCTCCGGATGATAACCTGCTTCCTGGGCTTTTTGAGCAAGATAATACGGATCGACTCCGATACAATGGCCCCCAACCAAACCGGGTCTGAAATTTAAAAAATTCCATTTTGTGCCTGCTGCTTCCAATACCTTATTGGTATCAATCCCAAGTTTATTAAAAATCATGGCAAGCTCGTTTACAAAGGCTATGTTGATATCGCGTTGGGCATTTTCAATTACCTTTGCCGCCTCGGCCACTTTTATAGAATCGGCTTTGAATGTACCTGCCGTAATAACCGAATTGTAAAGTTTATCTACAATATCTGCAGTTTCGGCAGTTGAGCCCGAAGTGATCTTTCGAATATTCGCTACCGTGTGATCCTTATCTCCCGGATTAATCCGCTCCGGTGAGTAGCCGGCAAAAAAATCGATATTATAGCGTAATTTGGATACCTTTTCCAGTACGGGCATACATTCGTCTTCAGTAACGCCCGGATAAACTGTCGACTCGTAAATCACGATATCTCCTTTTTTAAGTACTTTCCCAATCAACATGCTTGCGTTTATTAAAGGGGTCAGATCAGGGCGATTATTCTTATCTACGGGTGTGGGCACCGTTACAATATACCTTGTACATGGTCTTAGTTTCTCGATATCGTCTGTAAAATATAAGCCGGTGGGTGTTGTGCATACCGGCGTTATCACCGCATTAAGTTGATCTTTGCTAATTTCTAAAGTATGATCGATACCGGCTTTCAGCTGATTAATCCTGTTTATGTTTATATCGAAACCAAATACTTTATATTTTTTTGCGAACTCAACTGCCAAAGGCAAGCCCACATACCCCAGGCCTATAATTCCAATTTTTGATTGGTACTTTTCAATTTTCATAATTTTGATTTGAGTTTTGTATAGTTAAATTTTGTACAGGAACGCGGGTTACCAGGGCGCAGTTAATACTGTCGAACACCATTAATACATGCTTACCTTTAACTTCAACCACTTTACCTGTTTGATTGGTAAGTACGCCGGCCCTTATTTTTACAATATCGCCTATCGCTATTCCTGCCAGGCTTACCATCTCTAAGTCTTTGTAGTGGTCGAGGTTGTACTTTATTTGGTCGATAATATGATCTTTTACTACTGCAGGCCTGCCCATAAAATACACATAGCCCATTACGCCTAAAACGTACAGTACTTTAGCCTGTTCAAAAAGGTCGACCCTTACAAAAACATATGAACTAAATAAAGGCAGGCTTACTTCTTTTTTCCTATCAGCCCATTGGTTAACAACTTCCCTGACCGGGCAATACGACTCGATGCCTTGCTGCTTTAGCAGTTTATCAACCTTTTTTTCCCACCGGGGCCTGGTATAAATTACAAGCCATTTTTTTTCGCGCAAATTTGATATCGACACTTTCGAGGTATTTAATGATGGTTGCATGATTGTGTTTATTTGTAACGAGCAATATTTGAGGGGTGGCTACGGCTTCGCCATCTCACTTACATGATGTGGCTTTTAATTTTTTGTAGTTAAGCGCGGGGCTTAAAGGAATCAATTTGACAGTGCAGATCTATTTAGCTTAAGCTTACCTGTGAAAAACACTGCAACAAGTTTGTTGGCAACCTCATATAGCTTCGCCAATCCACTTACAGGTATATTTTTTAAATTATGTTATAGAAGTTATTAACTGACAAATATTTGATAAAGAATAATTACTATGCGCCATACGGAACATAACCATAGCCTCCATACGCGTAGGCATTACGATTTTGCTTTTTTGCATCGTTTAAAACAACCATAAGGTTTTTTAATTTCTCGTTATCATAAATATCTTTCAGTATATCCAATTGCTGGGCACTGGTATAATTATAACGCACCAGGTAAATACTTAAATCGGCAAAACTGGCCAGACTAAGGGCATCGGAAACTGTACCAACCGGTGATGTATCCACAACTATATAGTCAAATTGAGCTTTACACCAGTTAAACAACTGTTCAACCCGTTTATCCAATAACAGCTCTGATGGCCTCTCGGAAAGTGTACCACATCCCAAAACAAAAAGGTTCTCGGATTCGCCAACAGGCTGAATGTATTCATACAAAGAATCTATTTCGCCTTCTATATAATCGGTGATGCCCTTTGTCTGCGTCAGATTTAAACTTTTCAGGAGGTCGGGTTTACGTAAATCAAATTCTATGATAAGTACACGTTTACTTAACAAAGCGAGTGTAATTCCAAGATTTACACTAAAGAATGTTTTGCCTTCTCCTTTCATAGTAGACGTAACCAATATTGTTTTTTGCGGAAGGCCCTGATTTAAAATGCCTATATTACTGCGGATGTACCTAAATAATTCAGAAATGACTGTGGTGCTCCCCTTTCGTACAGCAATTGCCCCTTCCAGCCCGTTGTTATGGCTTAATTCGCCAAGTAGCCTGACTCCAGGTATATTTAACAGATTGGCAGAACTTGTAACCTTTACATTAAGTTTTTGCTTTAAAAAAATTGAAAAACCAGGAATTAATAAGCCAAAGATTCCACCAATTAAATAAGTTAATTGGTGCTTCGGAAATTCAGGAACAGGACCGTATGCCGGTCTGTCGACAATTTGCGATGACGGAATAGTTGCCGAAAGAGACAAAGCCGTTTCCTCGCGTTTTTGCAATAAATATTGATATAAGTTTGTTTTCACCCCTTGCTCGCGACTGCGCTGCAACAGCCCTCTTTCAACGGCAGGTACCAACCGTATCCGTGAGTCGTACTGTGCTGAGTTTTGTTTAAGAAGATTATGCCCTATCATAAACCCCTTTTTAATATTTGTTAAATTCTCTTTTATGTTTGCACGCAAACTTGCTATCTGGCGGCTCAAATCTTCAATTAGCGGATTGCTTAAGTTTGCGCTGTTTAACATCCTGTTTCTTTCCAATTGAAGGTCGTTGAATCTGCTTACAAGCGAATTCAAAACCGGATCTTTCAATCCCATAGCACTGGGAACGGCATTGAATTGATTACCCGATTGGTTTAGGTAAAATTCTATCGATTTTACAATGCCAAGTTGAACATTTGATTCTTCAAGTAATTGATTGTACTCTGCCGACTTTACAAGATTAACCTGGCTGCCTGCATTTATTTCGGCCGCCCCGCTTTGTTGTTTATATGTTTCTATGTCTTTTTCGGCAGATGACAGATCATCTTCCATTGTCCTGAGCCTTTTATCGATAAATAAAATGGTGTTAAGCGCTGTTATATTTTTTTTCTTGACAGTTTCATCGTTATACGTATTAATAATATTGTTAAGGATTGCTACACCACGCTCAGGCACAGCATCATTAATGCTCAACAGAATGGTATTAGATTCTTTAATCACCGGATTTATCTGTAGTAACCCGGCACTATATAAAGCGGCCAGATTTTTTAAATTATTAAACCTGATGGTAACCGGTTTATCTGTAGCAGTTAATTCAGCTCCTTTATCAACCTTGAATGTATAATCTTTATGATTCACAACTTGTCCGTAGCGATATAGCCAACTCACCTTCTCTTCGGTTAATAAAAACTTATCCCGTGAATAATTTTGAATGTGAAGCTTTTTAAGATAAGCCTTGCTACCCAATTTAATAGCTGTTAAAATAAATGGGCGATCGTCGCCATAATACTCTCTTGTTTTAAAGATATCTTCATCAAAATAAGAAACTTCAAGGTTCAGGCGTTCAAGCACACTATAAATCAAATCTTTTGAGCGTAAAACTTCTATTTCATTATCCACTGTTTTTGCTTCCTGAAACATATTCAAATCACTAAACGCTGTTGCCTTTAGTATACCATCCCCCTTTTTATCATCGGGAATAAGTAACGTACTTGTTATCTTATACCGGGGCGTAACACAATTAAGATACGCCCAGGCAACCAGCAGGCAAACAAACAAACCTGCCAGAAAAGCGTACCAATTTTTTAAGTATGGCATTGCTTTAAGCTTAAAGTCACTTCCTGGCAAAGATTGTTTTGATTTAGCGTTAACGTCCATGTTGGCTTTCTTTAACATTATGAAAAAGGGGGTATCAGTTATCTTTTTAAAAGTACGGCTGCTAACACCGCTATAGCAGATATAGAAGCAATTACCAGGGGCATCATGCGTGTATTTTGACTATACTCCACCGCTTTTGACCGGTCGGGCTCTATATAAACTATATCGTTTTGTTTCAGGGTGAAATAAGGTGACTTCATCGACTCAAGCTTATTCAGGTTCAACCTTGTCATGGTCTTATTCCCGTCTTCATTCCTGATGATCAAAACATTTTCGCGCCTTCCATAAACAGTCATGTCGCCGGCAAGGCCCAGTGCTTCAAGTACGTTTACCTGTTCATCGTTTATAATAAAGGTTGCCGGTTTATTAACCTCTCCTATAACTGTAATTTTGAAATTACTCAATCTTAAGTCTACAACCGGCGATTTTACATGCTTTATTAGCTGCGATGCGATTGCTGTTTGGGCATCTTCAACGCTCAGCCCTTCAATTTTAATCTCACCGATCAAGGGCAGTTGAATATTGCCATTTTTATCAACCTTATAACCTTCGGAACCTGGCCTGGGGTTTGTTCCCATATTTTTATTACCATAGAACAGGTTATTCGATTCGGGGCTTAAACTGTTGACCGTAACATTTACCACATCGCCTCTTTTAATTAACACTTGTTGATCTTGTGATTTGTTTACTGTTGCGGTCTCGGCCATATTGCTAAAGTAAACCAGGTCGCGGCGGGCTGCACAGCCAGATAACATCATCAATGACGCAATACAACCGACTATCATTATTTTTATCATCTTTTAGTTTATCAAAAGGCTTATGATTTGTTCCTGTTTGATAAACTAAAATTACCCGATTGAGGTTCAACAACATAGCGTTTTTAATGATTGAAAATAAATTGTAAACCTGGCCGGTTTAGTTTACAAAACATGTAAAACAACAGTCGTGGTCATGTGCAGGCCGTGTAAAACCGTTGTAAAAAATTATCATTTTTGAACTATTTATTACCGCTGCAGTATATAGTTTCAGATGCATACCGCTGCTGATTTTATAATAATTCGGCGTTTTTTTACCAGTTTGTTAAATAACCGATCACAAAAAACGCTGCTGTTATCAAATTTGCGTTTTAAGGCACATAAAGAGTAGTTGTTCGCAGTAACAGTATCACATAAAAAAAGCAGGCTTACACCTGCTATGTTTATCTTAGTATATATTGGGGATGTGAACCTACGCTATCGTCTTAAAATAGCATTGATATCAGCTCATCATAATCTTACTCAACCGTAACTGATTTGGCAAGATTGCGTGGCTGGTCAACATTACAGCCCCTGAGTACAGCGGTGTGGTATGCCAGCAATTGTAGCGGTACAGTTGCCAGTAATGGCAAAAATGCTTCATCTGAGGGGGGTATCTCTATACAATAATCTGCCATGTTTTTCACCGTCACATCTCCCTGGGTAACAATAGCAATTACAATCCCTTTTCGGGCCTTGACCTCCTGTATATTACTTATAACCTTGTCATATGACGAGTTTTGGGTAGCAATGAATACAACGGGCATGGCTTCGTCAATCAAAGCTATGGGACCATGCTTCATTTCTGCCGCCGGGTATCCTTCGGCATGGATATAGGAGATCTCCTTGAGCTTTAATGCTCCCTCCAGCGCCACCGGGAAGCCGCTGCCACGACCAAGGAACAAGCAATTGGAGGCGTCCTTAATTTTCAACGCAATATTTTTAATTAAATCATTATCCTGAAGAAGCGTTTGAATTTTGTCGGGAATTGTTTCAAGTTCAGATAACAAATAAATAAGTTTCGACGAAGAAATAGTGCCTTTTTGTTGAGCTATATACAAAGCTAATAGTGTAAGTACCGTAACCTGCGCTGTGAAAGCTTTTGTTGATGCCACCCCAATTTCGGGGCCGGCGTGGGTGTAAACCCCGGCGTGGGTAATTCTGGGTATCGAAGCGCCAACAACATTGCATATCCCTAAAATTGTTGCACCTTTCTCTCTGGCAATTTCTATTGCTGCCATGGTATCCGCGGTTTCACCGGATTGAGAGATTGCCAATACAATATCCCTTTCACTTATTATCGGGTTGCGGTATCTAAATTCCGAAGCATATTCTACTTCAACAGAAACCCGCCCATATTCTTCTATCAGGTACTCCCCTGCCAAACCTGCGTGCCAGGAAGTACCGCAGGCAACAATAATTATGCGATCAATATTTTTGAGCTTTTCGGCATATTCTTTTACGCCACCCAACTCAACTCTTCCAATTTTCGGAAATATGCGGCCCCGCATACAATCTGTCACAGAGCGTGGCTGCTCAAATATTTCCTTTAACATAAAATGTTCAAAACCTCCTTTTTCAAGCGACTCCAGTTTCATTTCAAGTTCTTGTATCAATGGGGTTTGGACAACATTATCAAGTTGCTTAACCAATAGCTCGTCACGCTTTATAAGGGCTATCTCATTATCTTTTAAATAGATAACGTTTTTTGTATATGCAATAATCGGCGTTGCATCCGAAGCGATAAAATATTCGCCTTTGCCAACCCCAATAACCAGCGGGCTGCCTTTTCGGGCTGCAACCAATTGTCCGGGATTTTCCCGGTCTAAAATCACAATAGCGTACGCACCAATTACTGTATTCAAAGCTAAACGGACGGCCTCCATCAAATCGGTTTGTTCAATATTTTGAATTTCTTCAATCAGGTGAATTAGTACCTCTGTATCTGTTTCACTTTTAAAACAATGGCCCCGGTTAACCAGTTCTGCTTTCAGCGTGGCATAATTTTCAATGATACCATTATGAATGATGTGTAACCGGTTATCATTTGACGTATGCGGATGAGAGTTAACATCAGATGGTGCGCCATGGGTTGCCCAGCGGGTGTGGCCAATAGCAACGTGTCCGCTTTTGTCCTCTGCTTCAGTAAAGGCCTCAAGAGACGACACCTTACCAATTTTTTTATAAATACTAAAACCTACCTCGTTTATAATGGCAATACCGGTACTATCATACCCACGATACTCCAATCTTTTAAGGCCATTTATTACAATTGGCCAGGCATCACGAAAGCCTATATAAGCTACTATTCCACACATAATTTTGAGTTTTATTTTATACCTTTTAAGTAATTATTTGCAAACTCAAATTTATTTAATTGTATAACAGCATATTACAAAACAAAAGAATTGAACGCCAATTGTAAATTATCTGAAAAATTACACAGAAGATGTAAAATACTTTATCCTTCAATTTACATTTTCGGCGCTTTTGTTATCAAATAAAAATCTCCGCAATTTTTTGGATCAACAAATACCCGGCACAAAGGCCGATTGATGAAGTTATAAGCTACATTAACTATATAAGCTTTAATAAGGTGTCAGCTTTCACACAAATGGTAAAATAAATTTTACCATTTGTGTGAAAGCATTAGCTATTCTTTACAATTTATTTTCAAATAAATACGCAGATAAATAATTGAATATCTATTGAATACATTTGACAAATCAAAGCCCAAATGAGCGCGTGTTTTGTTTTTCAGATGCAAAAAACTATTGCAATAACCACACATTGCTTAGCGCTTAATCTGGTTTATTTATCATAACTGGCTCATGTAACCGGTATTGCGAATGCTGTGGCAAACATTAATTGTTGGCAAGCTGCCAAATATAAAAGAACCTTAATCCGATTAATAAAATACAACATGATTAAAGATAATTTCATGGTAAGTGTCGCCTGTACAACTTACAATCAGGACAAATTTATTACACAAACAATTGAAAGCTTTTTAATGCAGCAAACAAACTTTCCGTTTGAAATTGTAGTCGGCGACGATTGCTCTACAGATGAGACTTCGGCCATATTACAATCATTCAAAGAAAAATACCCCGGCAAAATAAAAATAATTTCAGCGATTAAAAATGTAGGGGCTCATCAAAACATGATCGATACGCTGAATGCCTGTACCGGAAAGTATATTGCCCTTTGTGATGGCGATGACTACTGGACCAACCCACTGAAACTACAGAAACAAGTGGATTTTTTAGAGCAGAACCCCGAATACATCATTTGCTGCCATTATACGCGCGTAATTGATACCGATGGGAATACTTTATACGTAGCCCCAAAGCCTGTACCGCTAATACACACCTATCATGATTTACTCACGGGCAAGCAAGTTGAAACAAAAACGGCAACTGTGGTGTACCGTAACATCAACAAAATTAACCAGCTGTTTAATCAACCCTGGTATTTTAGCTGCTTTGCAGCCGACAAATTTTTTAAGATATTTTCAACATCAGTTACCGGCGGTAAAATATATGTAATGCCCGAGGTTATGAGTTGCTACCGTAATCACGTTGGTGGCATTTGGAGCATGATTAAAACAGAAAAAAGGATGGAAATGGTAATAAGTGACTTTAACCTTATTATTAAACATTTTAGCTATAATGGCATCCAACGGGCAAAGCTGTTGTTGTTATATATTAACAGATATCTGTTATTTGAGTTGAAAAGACATAGGTTCCAAAAAATATACAATACAGTAAAATTCCTGATTTAACTACAACGCGATAAACATTGGTATTTACCAATGTTATCTATCTGTTAGCCGTACAATCCCAATTTCCCAAAAAGGGCCTAACTACAATTGCACTTGTTTAGGTTTTATTGTGTATCCTATCGTCGCTGCCGCGGCAGTTAATTTAACAATTTCCAATCACACCTGTTTTTTGGCTTAAGTACCGGCGAGGTGCAAAAGCTTTTTATTGAAAACTGATATTTCAATCAAACCTTTTTTAATTACAATTATTTATGGCTTACAAACAATTTACCATCCGGGATAAAGATGGCTGGGATGCCTACATTAATCGCACATATGCTCATGACATTTTTCATAGCTGGTACTATCATTCCTTAAACAAAGAAGGAGAACAACTTCTTTTTGTTTATGAACAGGAACATCTTTTTATTGCTCTGCCGGTAATAAAAAGGAAAATAGAAAATTCAGCTTTTTATGATATGACTTCTGTTTATGGCTATGGCGGGCCCGTGTCAAATATCGACTTACGCACCGTGCCTGCAGACATAATAGCTGCTTTCAGGCAAGCTTTTACCAAGTTCATGAAAGATGAAAATGCAATCTGCATATTCGCCCGCCTTCACCCCTTCCTGAATCAGGATCACATACTCGAAAGCATTGGCGGCTTAAAAAGCAACGGCACAACGTTGTATATAGACTTATCGATATCCATCGAGGATCAAAGGAGTAAATACGAGAAAAGGCTTTGCCGGCAAATCAGGAAAATGCGCGAAAAGGGCTATATAATAAAAGACAATAACAGCCCCGACGATATGAAATGTTTCATAGATATGTATTACAAAAACATGGATCGGGTAAATGCGGCTCCAAATTATTATTTCGATGAAAGCTATTTTTCCAACATTATTAATATGGAGGGTTATGAAAATAAGCTTATCCTGATATACAATGGCACAGAACTCATTTGCGGTGCGGTTTTGCTGCTTTCAGAAAGCATCATCAGAAATCATCTCTCGGCCAGTTCGCCCGATTATTTAAAAGAATCGCCAAGTAAATTACTTACCGACGAAATAAGTATTATAGGACGAAGGCTTGGTAAAAAAATCTTTCACCTGGGTGGCGGGGTAGGCGGAAAACAAGACTCGCTTTTTGAATTCAAAAGGTATTTTTCGGATTTACAAATAACCGACCGGATTTGGTGCTACGTTAATGACCATGATGCTTATAACAATCTTGTGGCAAGTTTGTCCCGGGTCGATTCTCAGGCGGGCTATTTTCCATTATATAGGCGGCCGGCCCCTAAAGCCGAAGCAACCACCTCAATTATCGACGCAACTAATGTTTAATCCTTTATAAATAAAATATTATGAAAAATAAGTTTAATTATTCCGAAGCTAACCTGGAAACTTTTGATAAGATTATGGCCGATTTCGGTTGGATTGTTTACGAAGATGCGTTAGATATAAATTTTGTTGATGAGATTGCGAATTCGTTAGCCAAGGCTTATGATGAGCGAAGAAAAATCCAGGTTAAAAATGGTATTGCCGCAGCCATGAACGGTACATTACATCACCTGGTTGAAAAAGATGCCTTCGCCCTAAAGTTTCTTGATCGAAAATATTGCGACAGCCAAATAAGACATTTTTTGGACGGCAATTACATAATTAATTCACTCGGTGCAGTAATTAACTTAAAAGGCGACAATCCCTATGTTCAAAACATCCATCGGGATATCCGGAGTTATACCGGCGAGTTCAAAATAATGATTCAAATGATGGTTATCCTGGACGACTTTACCCTCGAAAACGGCGCAACTCACTTTCTTTCAGGTTCACATCACTTTAGCGAAAAGCCCGAAGCCGATTTTTTTTACCAAAACTCCGATCGCGCGGTGGTAAAAAAAGGAAGTATTGTTTTATTTGATTCCAACCTGTGGCATGCAAGCGGAAAAAACAATACAGATGGACAAAGGCGAACGCTCACCATGGCTTTTACCCGTCCATTTTTTAAACAGCAATTGGATTACCCCCGTGCATTAGGTTACAAGTTTGGTGAAACATTAAACGAGGGTTTAAGGCAGATTTTGGGTTATAACGCACGAACCCCAGAAAACCTGGACGAATATTATCAGCCTGTAGAAAAAAGAATGTATCAACCGGGCCAGGGTTAACCGATTAAATGCTGTATACAACTATCCCCCTGCTGACCAGAGATTGACCAAAATCAGACCATACGACTGGCAAACTGAACTTTCATTCGTCGCGATGAAAACATGCTTATCATCGGCAGTACCGGAATTGGTAAAGAATATGTTCATTACTTCTAACTTATCTGTTGCTAAATGGCGCGAAGAGATTGAGTCTTTTTTTGATCGATGAATAGTTTGCCGGCTTGATCAGGTCATTCCGGAGGGGATTACCATTAAAGGTATACGCTGTTTTTCCAATGCGTGCGCTGTCGTTGAGTTGTAGAAAAGCCCGGAAAAAAAACAATCCTGGTGATGGACCAGCGCCAGCATAGCTGAACCATTATCTTTACACAACCTTGTTAATCGTTTGGCAACATCCTTTCCCCTGATCTCAAGATACGTTATATTATCTCGTTTGATAGCGTCAATATGATTAAGGGTCGCATTCTCTTTTGCAGGATTATCGCTTTTTTCCAGGAGTGAAACATGAACAATCTCCAGTTGAAAGTTTAATCGTTTACCTAAGTCAGTCAAAAAGTTGATGGCGTTAATATCCGTTAATTCAAAAGCGACGGCCAGGGTTACTTTTTTCAGTTCGGTCATTTCCGCTTTCGGCGGGATGATCAAAACCGGGCAGGATGCATGATCGATCACATCCATCGTGTCGCTGCCGAAGAGCAAATGGTCCGCAGCACTGTCTGTACTGCCACCAATCACTACGAGACCAACGTTGTTTTCCTGAATAATAGCCTCGGTATTTTTACCCAATGACCCTTCCCCGCATTGGTAATCGGTTTTAGGTTTAAATCCGTATTTGGGTATATCCGCTATGATACGCTTCAGTTGAATAGCCAATTGACTGAGTTGCGCGGCGCTTTCATCCTTGCGGAAAACTAACTCTTGCAGCACCCAGGGGCCGCCGGCATAGGTTGGTAGAATCGGCCGGTCATAATAACTATTGTAAAGCAAAATATCTGCATTTAGGTTTATGGCAATTTTAATGGCCGTTTTTGCGGCGTGGTTCGCATTTTCCGAAAAGTCAGTAAGCATCAGGATCGTTTTCATGTCCGGTTCTTTTAAGATCATAAAAATGGTTGTATATCCGCAAAACGGAAATGATAAAGATCACTAATACATTTGATGACAGTTACTTAAATCGTACGATTAGATGGCTATTTTCGATTAAAAAAGTTATGAACCAAACGCATATCCACCTGCTGATCACCCACCTGCCGATCATCGGCACCGCATTGGGTGCATTTGTTTTGATCCATGGGATATGGAGAAAAAGCAATTCTACTTTAATTGCTGCTTACAATATTTTGATCATCTCGGCCATAGGGGCCGGTATAGCATACGCAACCGGAGAAGGTGCCGAAGAAGCAGTTGAACATTTACAGGGCATATCAAAAAACGTCATTGAAGAACATGAAGAGTCGGCCCTGATATCTTTGATCGGATTAATTGTTATAGGCGTAATCTCTTTGGTCGGGCTTTTTGTAACAATAAAAGGCTCTTCCCTGATCAGGCCGGTTGCGTTAATGGCGTTGACGGTAGCTTTAGCTGGCTTTGGGCTCGTTGCATGGACCGGATTTTTAGGGGGACAAATAAGGCATACCGAGATCGGAACTCATAGTGCATCGCCAGCGCAAGGGGGAAATAGAAAAGACAATGATTGATTATAAGCCAAGTGTTAACCATCCTCTACCTGAAAGGGCGCGCTCTTTTGGCTATTAACTCTGAATAGGAAATCAATATAAAAGGCCTATATTGGGTAATTAAAAACTGCCAATAGCAAGAAGTGTAAAAATTGTACGCCCATGGTAAAAGAAATGCCGGTGACCGTGAAACGAGCCATAGAGCTCATTGGTTTGTTTGTATTGGGAACGATCATAGTAGCCGCGAATACGATTATTATGCCTTTGTTAATGGCATTTTTTTTCAGCCTCATGCTTTTACCTGTATTTCGCCTTTTTAGAAAACTAAAAGTGCCCGAAGCCATTGCTGTTTTTCTGCCTATATTATTACTAACAATTGTTGTAGCGCTGATCATTTGGCTGTTCTCCAGCCAGGTGGGTGCGTTGTTGGATGATTTTCCGCAGATCCAACGCACCGTGGCCAAACACCTGGATAACCTGAGTATCTGGATTAGCCGATCATTTGGCTACTCCCCGGCAGAACAGGTGAAATTCATTAATGTACAGAGCAAAAAATTATTCAGCTCCCTGGGTGGTGTTTTGAGCGGCGCGGCGGGTTCTTTGTCGGGCATAGTCATCTTTATCGGCTTATTACCTATCTATATCTACCTGATCATCTTGTACCGGAACCTTTTTTTAAAGTTTCTGCTGATGTGGTTTAAAAAAGACGAGTACCAGAACGTGGAGGACGTTGTTCGGCAGACTGAGAAAATGGTTAAAAGCTACCTGGTAGGGCTGCTTATACAAATCACGTACATCATTATCCTTTTAGGTGGGGCATTGTGGCTTTTTKGTATCCAGAATGCGTTGCTGATCGGGATCATCTTTGCTTTTTTAAACCTGATCCCATACCTGGGTGCATTAATTGGTAATATTCTGGGCGTATTATTAACCCTGGCTTCATCCGAGAGTATTACTGATGTGTTGATTGTGTTGGGAGCCATTACGGCGGTACAATTCCTGGATAATAATATTTTGATGCCGCGTATTGTTGGTTCACAGGTCAAAATCAACCCGCTTGTTTCCATCGTCGGTATCATCATCGGCGGCGTCATGGCCGGTTTATCAGGCATGTTCCTGGCGATGCCCGTGCTGTCTATTTTAAAAATCGTATTCGACCGCACCGAAAATTATAAGCAATGGGGCGTACTGCTGGGCGATGAGCGGCCAGTAAAAGGCCAGCTGCGGCTTTAGTATCTTTGGTTATTATTTATTTTCCTGAGCCCTTTAAAAGCCTGGAAAACAACCAATGGCAGCAGGCTAATGGTCATGGCGGATACCCATAATTTAATGGAAAGTACCGATAGGCCTAAAACCAAACGTAGTGCGGGCACGGCAAAAACCATCACAACAAGGCTGCTGCAAATCAAAATGGCAATCCATATCCATTTGTTCCTGGTGATCTCATTATCCAAAAAGCCGGAACCATTTGACGACATATTAAACACATGGAATAACTGCGCAAAGGTGAGCGTGATAAAGGCGATATTATTACAGGTACGGTCATCGCTGTGGCGTGCTTCTTTGGCATAAACAACCGAAATGATGACCGCCGATGTAATAGCGGCGGAATATAGGGCCATACGTATCCAATCCTTTCGGGTGATCATTTCTTTTGAGGGATCTCTCGGCGGCCGCAGCATAACGGTCTGGTCGCCGGTACCTAAACCCAACGCCAGTGCCGGGAAGATATCCGTCACCATATTCAGGAAAAGGATCTGCAGCGGCAGTAAAGTCGCTGTGGGGGTAATCACACCTAAAATGGTCACAATGAATATCTCGCTCAGGTTACAGGACACCAGGTAAACCACAAACTTTTGAATGTTCCGAAAAATCTCCCGGCCATGTGCCACAGCCCCGGCAATAGAAGTGAAAGAATCATCCTTCAATATAATACTGGCCGTTTCTTTAGCTACCTGGGTTCCTCTGATGCCCATAGCAATACCGACATCGGCTTTTTTTAAAGCCGGGGCGTCGTTTACACCATCACCTGTCATGGCAACCACAAATCCGGCCTGTTGAAACACATCGGCAATTTCCAGTTTTTGCCGGGGCGAAGTTCTTGCAAAAACAGCGGTAGCCAAAATACGTTGCCGCCATTCTTTTGTTAACAGCCTGGCTTCTGACAGTTCCCTTCCCGTGATCACATCTTTGTTATTTTCATCAATCAAACCCACCTTCCGGGCAATGTTCAGCGCTGTCTGCGGATGGTCACCGGTAATCATCACCACCTTAATACCGGCCTGGCGGCAGTTAAATATAGCCCCTTTGATATCTATACGGGGCGGGTCAAGAAAACCAGCCATACCAACATAGGTCAGGTTATCTAAAACGTTTTTGGCATCAAGCGCTTTACCCGACCGGTAGGCAAAAGCCAGTACCCGCAACCCGCCCGCAGCCATTTTACCGGCCTTTATAAGTATAGCATTCCTGTATTCGGCATCCAAATTTTTAATTAGCTTACCCGATTGTATTTGGCTGCATTTTTCCAGCAATCTTTCAACCGAGCCTTTAGCCGCGGCAAAATATCCCGATGGTGTTTGGTGCAGGGTACCCATCATCATTAGCTCTGAACTAAATGGTATTTCCTCAATACGTACATACTCCGCTATCAGCGCACCCGTATCCAAGCCCGCCGCTATGGCTGTTTGAATCAACGCCACTTCAACCGGATCGCCGGAGGCTTTTTTTTGCCCGCCGCTTTTTTCTTCAGCCGCAATTATTGCATTATTGCATAAAATGCCGGTTAATAGTAACTTATCGAAGTTTTCGGCACTTACCCTGATCACGCCACCCGGAAATTTCAGGAGGTTATTTTCGATATGAACTTTTATACTTTCCTCCGGAAACGCAAGCGTGTCCACGTGGATCTTGTTTTCAGTTAAGGTGCCTGTCTTATCAGTCAGGATTACCCCGGTGCTGCCCAGCGTTTCTACTGAAGATAATTTCTTAACTATAGCATTACGCCTGGCCATCAGCAACATTCCGTAGGACAAGGCTACGGTAGCTACGATAGGCAAGCCCTCGGGTATAGCGGCCACGGCCAGCGCAATGGAGGTTTCTATGATGTTTAACAGTGCCTTCCCTTGTATAAATCCGGTTACAGCAAAAATAGCGGTCATGGCCAGTGTAATCCAGATAAGTTTCCGGCTTAGCCTGTTCAGTTTTTTATTCAGCGGGCTAATATTCTCCCCCGAGTTTTCGACCAAAGCTGTAATGGCGCCTAACTGTGTATTTGTCCCAATGCCTGTGATCACCATTTTCCCGTTCCCGTTAATTGCGGCAGTACCTTTGAAAACCATGTTATGCTGATCACCGGCAACGGTGTCTTCATTCAGGGCTTCGGTCGCCTTATCAGACGGGAGCGATTCACCGGTAAGCGAGGACTCATCGCATTGTAAGCTGTGAACGGCTACTAAACGGCCATCTGCCGGGACCATATCACCGGCCTCCAGTGGCACCAGGTCGCCTGGCACCAATTCTTCAGATGGTATCGATCTAACCTCGCCATCACGGATCACTTTAGCCAGTATCACATCCATTTTTTTCAGGGCATTCATGGAATTGCGAGCCTGCATTTCCATAAAAAAACCGATTAACGCATTGATAATAATAACCGCCAGGATGGCAATGGTTTCTAACCGGTCTTTAAAGTAAAGTGAAACCGCTGCGCCGAAAAACAAGAGATAAACAATCGGGCTATTGAATTGGGCAAGTAGTATCAGCCACAAACTTTTTTTCTTTTGCGTTTTGTAGGAATTGAGGCCATAGGCTTTACGGCGGCGCGCTGCCTCACGCTCAGAAATCCCCTTATTGCCGTCTGTTTGAGCCAGTCCGATCACCTCGTCTGCAGTTATTGAAAAAGGATGATCTATGGGATATTTCATTGCCGCAGGGATATGAGATGTGTTTACTCATTATCATTAAATGAAGAAAAGTATGGGGAAAGCCTTACTTTTCTTCATTTTTATTAAAGGTGAGTAATGGTATTTTACCATAAAAAGAATATTCCTCGGCGTTAGAAGGAAAGAATAACTTTTCAAACATTGGCCTTGACTGATGGGTAAATAAAACTAAAAGAGACGGCTTGCTGATCCTGATCGCATCATCTATATCTTCAAGCAAAGCATGGTTAATATCCCTTTCCGGAATTAGTATGCTCACTTTATAATCTGTTTTTTTCTGCAGTGTGGCTTCCACCAGTTCCTTATCAAATGCAAATTCATAGGGATAGGAAATATGCATCATCTCTACACTGGCATGAATAGGCCTCGCAAAATCAACGACCTTTTTAAGTTCATTTTCATAATCGGCCATGTCGGATGCGTAAAGGATATGTTTTAATTCTTTTAAATGGTAAGCGCTTGGTATGCACAAAACAGGTACAACGGATCTGCTGATCAATTTGGCGGTATGCGTGCCGAATATTTTTTTAAGGGCGCCTGCGCCGCGGGTGCTGATGCAGATATAAGAGCAACTGTGCTTATTTGCATATTCCATAATCCCGTCCACTACGTCGACATTGGATACTAACACTAACTGATAACGGATCTCATCCTCATGGATATCATGATAGATACCGGCAATAAATGCGGACATTTCTTCCGTCGTTTTCTTTCTAAAGCTATCAGTATACTCGGCGAAAGCATGGTCGCTCCATTTAAAAGGCTTTAGAAGATGATAGACGTGAAGGATGATCAATTCGGCTTTACGTTGTTTGGCAAGTTTAATGGCAAAACGGATGGCCGCTTTTGAATTGGCGGACTGGTCTGTGGTAACGAGTATCTTTTCCATGATTTATTGAACTTATAATTTCACATGATTAATGATGAGCAATAAACAAAGGCATATCTACATCTTCCATAAGTCTATCGGCCATGCTGGATCTGAACCAGCGGGAAGCGCCGCTGCGCTGATAGGCCCCTAAAACGACCAGGGCGTTCTTGCGGCTGTTTTTAAGATAGGCAATCAGCTCTCCTTCGGGGTCGCCGTTTAAAAGTGTGTAGGTTGCCGCGGGGTAATGGCATGCGATGAATTCCTTCACCAGTATCTCATCAGGGAGTTCGGCCATATCCCGGGCATCCGCCACCGTAACCACTTCGGTTGCTTTGCTACGCAACCAGGGCATCATATAGTTAAACATTTTTATAGGGTGCACCGCCGCCGGTTTCCCATCATACAACAACAACACTTTTTCAATTTCCCGGTAATGCCGTGGGATGATCATGACCGGGCACTGAGTCCCCGCCAGTAATTCCCGGATAAAATGCGTCGGGCGATGATCAGGTAAATAGCTGAATGTTTCACCAGCGCTAATCAGCAGCAGGTCGCTATAGATACTTTCCCTAAGCACTTCCGGCACTGCAAAGCTCGGATCATGGTGTATGGAATAGCTGATGTGTGCTTTTTTGCAGGCCTCTTCAAAAATATCTACTGATTTTATCCTGGTTTCTTTATCCTTTTCCAGAAGGTGTTTCATTTTTACTGATGAATAGCCGTGGCTCCCGATAAGGTCATTCATGCTATAACTGTTATAGAGAAAAGATTCAAGGAACACACCTGATAGTAACGCCTTGCTGCTTTCGGCCAACTTGATTCCATAAGCCAATGTGCTGTCAGCAAATTTCAAACCGTCGAATACCGCGCTGATTTTTTTCATGATTTCCTGACATCTACAGAGATAAACAGTAGCTGGGCCACTTTTTAAATTGGTTGGTTTATAATTACAAATATTCCCGAAATGGTTGAATTAGGTAATGACGTCCTGCGTGGAAATAAATGACCTCTATCACTATTCTGCAATAGGGATATGACAACTTGTACCGGATAAACTCTTTCCTGCTTAGCTCATCATTACACCAGGCAATTGGTTTCTTCCACAAAAAGGTTTAGATATTGCTTCTATTAGGGGGTGAAATTTGGGCAGTAATCAGCCTCACCTTCAGATGTTCATCGGCCTTAAACAGTTTTCATTATTAATATTCTCCAGGTCAAAAAACCACTATCTTAAGCTTCTCTTAAGGTAATAATGCGCATCCAGTGCATTAGCTTCATAACTGGATAAACAGGATCAAGTTCGAACCATTTCTTGCCAAAATTGGCACTGTTAGGGTGCTTATGATGGTTATTTTGGAATAACTCTCCCAGCATCAAAAAATCAAACGGTGTTGTGTTCTTTGATTTATCTTTATTGTCAAAATTCCTGTATCCATACTTGTGGCCGCACCAATTAACAATGGCACCATGAATAGGCCCCATCATAAAATGTACCGGCAGTAATAAAAACATCCACCAATGCGTTGCAAAAAAAATATAAAAGCAGGTATAGGCCGCGCCAAAGAGCAGCCTCGATAATATAGAAGAACCCATGCGGTCAACTATTGGCCATTCGGGGTAATGCCCCGGAAATTGTGCTTCGGGATCCTTTGTCCGTTTTACGTAATCGCCGAAGGTTTTAATAGTATGCTTCATCATTTGATAAACATCTGTAAAAAAGTGCGGCGAATGCGGATCCTTTTCTGTGTCGCTGAAAGCATGGTGCTGGCGGTGCATCATGGCATATGCCCGCGGGTTTAAAAACGAAGTGCCTTCAAAAAGATAAGCCATTAAATAAAATATCCGCTCCCAGAATTTATTTGTAGTAAACATTCGGTGCGAAGCATAACGGTGCTGGAAAAAAGTTTGAAAGAATAGCGACAGAAACCAGTGCGCTATAAAAAAAATAAGTATGGTCATAAAAATGGCATTAATAGCAGTAGATAACAGGCATGGCTTTTCCGCGACTGTTGATGGGATTAGAAAACAGAGAGGGTATGTTTCACTGTTGGCCTGAATTTACCTGGTGGGACCATATGCATAATGATTAAGCTGCATTTGTTATTAAACCGGTAAAAGTTTGTGGGTGTTGCGCCAGAAACAGCAGGTACTTGGTAAATCCCTAAGGATCACCTTATAGATTAAACTGTAAACGGGATTATTTATTGTGGCATAAGCAGCATTTGCTACATAATAAAAAAGCACCCGCCATCAAAGGAGGATGCTTTACGGTAAGTTTATGTCTCCCGGTCAGCTGTCTTTTATTAAAATGCAGATCATTAATACAACCTCTTAAACAAGCAATTTACGCTAAACCGGCACGGCAACACTTTTAGGCGAAAAAGAATTCATAAACTCCTGCGCTTTTTTTACCATCAGTTTTGACCCTATAAAAATAGCCGATCGCTGATGCAGCTCTTCTACCTCGATATCCAAAATCCTGTCGTACCCGTTGGTAGCCAATCCGCCGGCTTGCTCCACAATAAATGCCATGGGATTGCACTCGTAAACCAGGCGAAGTTTCCCGTTTTTATATTGGGCAGTGGTTGGATAAATAAATATTCCACCTTTTATTAAATTGCGGTGAATATCGGCAATCATTGATCCGGTATAGCGGGAAGTATATGGGCGGTTGGTTTTATCATCTTCTACCTGGCAATATTTAATATACTTTTTAACACCTTCGGGCAAGTGGGTATAGTATCCTTCATTTATCGAATAAGTATTTCCTTCGGCAGGAATGCTCATTTCCGGGTGCGACAGGCAAAACTCTCCAATAGATGGGTCGAGTGTAAAACCGTTTACGCCTTTACCCGTGGTATATACCAACATGGTAGATGATCCGTATATTACATATCCTGCTGCAACCTGTTCGGTACCATTCTGCAAAACATCCTGAAGTGTTGCCTTACCTTCGCTTGATTTTCTGCGGTATATAGAAAATATGGTACCTACGCTCACATTTACATCAATGTTGGACGAGCCGTCTAAAGGATCAATAGCCACGATGTACTTGGCGTTTTTTGATATCTCGGAGTCGATATAAATGTGTTCCTCATTCTCTTCAGAAACAACAATACAACATTCCCCACCACTTTGCAGCGCCGAAATAAATTGCTCGTTGGCATAGATATCCATTTTCTTCTGCTGCTCGCCATGCGAATTGGTTTCGCCTGTTTCGCCAATAATATCAATTAGTCCGGCTTTATTAATTTCACGGTTCACTATTTTTGCCGCTATGCCTAAATCCCGCAAAAGCCGCGAAAGTTCGCCTTTGGCATACGGAAAATCGGCTTGCTTCTCTATAATAAATTGTCCTAAGGTTTTTACTGTTTTCATATAGATTGTTGTTAGTTTGAAAATAATGACACGCTTTGAGCGCAAAGCAGTGTTATAGGTAAAAAATGCGTCAGACGATGCCGGCGGCTTTTATTTAACACCCGGCAATTAGCTATTTATTTGCTATAACTATCTAAAAACCTTTCACTAAGGTAGACTGCGACAAAAACGCAACTGTCATGCACTGTCTTACAACGTAGGCTCCTATACTCCGGGGCATTCCCGGCTAATCAATTGTTTTTATACTTAAAACTCAAATATTTCACCTTACTTTATTACCAGCGCCTTATTATGTTTAGATAAGATCGTACAATAATTTGATAACAGATAGATAAAAACCATATCCGTCTTTACACATCTTTGTTTCATACCAAGTATACAGCCGGGCCCCTGCTTTCAAGGGTGTGGTTATCAATTTTCAACAGCGTATATCTATATAATGATACAAACAGATAGTACCCTCAGGAACATAAAGGTAAGGTTTCCGGGTCAAATTATCATCGGAAAAAATTCAATAGTTGAACTGGCCGACGAAATTATTGGTGCGGGGCATGTTCATGTGTTAATCATTACAATTGATGTGCTCTTAACAACCGTCGGCCCGGTTATCAAGCAGTTACAACAACAAAATATCCAGGTACAGGTAAATACATCGATAACCCGCGAACCCTCTTATCACGATGTTGAAAGTTTATTAAAATTTGTAGCCGGCCAGGCTGTAGATGCTGTTATTGGCATTGGCGGGGGCAGTGTGCTGGATATGGCCAAGATTGTAGCCGCGCAAATTGAAAATGATCAAACCATTAATGAAATAACCGGCAATGGTTTGCTCAAGAAACGGGGCGTTAAACTAATATGCGTACCTACCACAGCCGGTACCGGCAGCGAAGTATCGCCTAACGCAATATTGATTGACGATACCGATAATCAAAAGAAAGCAATAATAAGCCCATACCTTGTTCCGGATACCGTTATAATTGACCCGGCATTAACCTATAACTTGCCACCCGAAGTCACGGCCGCTACCGGTCTTGATGCTCTTACCCACTGTCTTGAAGCTTATACCAACATATTTGCACATCCCTTTATTGATATGTATGCCTATGAAGGTATAAGGCTTATTGCAGCCAACCTGGCAAAAGCAGTTAATAACGGTACCCATGAAAACGCACGCGCTCAACTGGCTATTGGCAGTATGCTTGGCGGCTTTTGCCTGGGGCCGGTAAATACTGCCGGGGTGCATGCCCTATCCTACCCATTAGGTAGCATGTTTCACATAGCTCACGGGTTGTCAAATGCATTATTGTTGCCCTATGTTATGCGGTATAACATCATCGCCGCCCCCGCCCGGTATGCGAGTGTTGCCAGGGCATTAGGCTGCAATAGCCTGGATACCGACCTTGAAACAGCGTATGCGGGCGTTGACAAAATATGCGAGCTCATTAAGCAATGTGGTATTCCTCAAAAGCTTAGCGATGTAGGCGTAAATAAATCTGCAATACCCACAATGGCCGCCGATGCAATGAAAATTACCCGGTTACTTAAAAACAATCCCCGCACAATAACACTTAGCGACGCTATAAATATTTATGAGGAAGCTTATTGAAATAAAATGAAACAAAAAAAGAAATACCATGGCTTAGTGGTGCCATCAATAACACCGCTAACCGAAAACTACAAGCTTGATCATGAAGCTGTCGAAAAGATTTTTGACAATATATTCAACTATGGAGGCGTGCCGTTTATATTGGGGACCACCGGCGAAGCGCCGTCGCTGCCTGACGACGTAAAGATTGATTTTATAAAGCTGGCGGCAAGGCTCAAACAGCCCAACAAACTAATCTATGCGGGTATTTCATCAAATTGCGTTACCGATTCCATTGAGATGGCCAAGCAATGCGCCGATGAAGGTATTGATGTGGCGGTAGCCCATGTTCCCGCATATTTTACATTAACAGAATACGAAATAAAAAAATATTTTGAAACCCTGGCCGATAGCATTCCACTGCCGCTTATTATATATAATATACCGGCAACAACCGATGTATCTATCCAGCTAAACCTGCTTAATGAGTTAAGCTACCACGAAAACATTGTTGGCACCAAGGATTCTGAACGGAATTATGACAGGTTGCAGCAATCAATAAAATTGTGGGCAAACCGGCCCGATTTCAGCCATTTTTTAGGATGGAGTGCTCAATCTGCCCACGCAATGTTTACCGGTGGCGACGGCCTGGTACCAAGTACAGGAAACCTGTTCCCTGATATATATTATAAAATAATTGTGGCGGCCGATAACAACGACGAACCATCGGCCTTACGTTCGCAAAAACACGCCAACCTGGTAAGTGATTTGTACCAGGGAAAACGATTATTAGGCGAATCATTAGCTGCTTTAAAATCATTGATGGAAAGTGCGGGGCTGTGCAGCTCATATATGATGCCGCCATTGCAAGGGGTGAGCGACGAAAATGCTATCCAGTTACGGAATGAACTCCAAAAAATCGTGAACCGCGAAAACCTTAATTTACCAATTTACCAATGATCAGTAAAAAACCAATTATAGGCATTACCATGGGCGATCCGGCAAGCATAGGGCCCGAAATAGCTATTAAGGCCCTGCTTACCAAACGATTGTTTGATATATGCAACCCTGTAATTATTGGCGATGCCGCTGTTTTTAATGATATTGTTAAAAGGCTTGACATACAGGCCACCATCAACCCTATAAAAAGCATAAAGGATGCCGCCTTTATTTACGGCGAGCCTGATGTATATGACCTTCAAAATGTTGATATGAGCCAGCTCCGTTTTGGCGAAATATCGGCTATGGCCGGTAACGCGTCTTTTGAGGCCGTAAAAAAAGTAATTGATCTTGCCCTTGCGGGGGAGGTTGATGCCACTGTTACCGGGCCTATCAATAAAAAATCGGTAAACGAGGCCGGGCATCATTTTGCAGGCCATACAGAAATATACGCGCATTTTACAGGCACTAAAAAATACGCCATGCTGCTGGTTGAGGATAACATGAAAGTGATCCACGTTTCAACCCATGTATCGCTAAGGCAGGCTTGCGACCTGGTAAAAACAGACCGCATTGTACAGGTAATTGAACTGCTGCATAATGGCTTGATCCAATTGGGTGAAACCAACCTCAAAATAGGCATTGCCGGTCTTAACCCTCACGCGGGCGATTCCGGCTTATTTGGCACGGAGGACGACCAGGAAATACTGCCAGCCGTACTGGAAGCGCTTAAAGCCGGTTACGATGTAGAAGGCCCTGTACCTGCAGATACCTTGTTTTCAAAAGCTTCAACAGGATATTACGGCGGCGTAGTAGCCATGTATCACGACCAGGGGCATATCCCCTTTAAGCTTACCGGCTTTAAGTGGAACGCGCAAAAACAACAGATGGACAGTGTAAAAGGAGTGAATATTACCATGGGGCTGCCTATTATACGCACTTCGGTTGATCACGGTACCGCTTTTGAGATTGCCGGCAAAGGCGTTGCCAGCAGTGATGCAATGATACTGGCCATAGAATCGGCCGTACAGCTTAGTAAAAACAAGGTAGCGCAAAACGCATGATAGCCGTAATTGCAGATGATTTAACAGGAGCAGCAGAGCTTGCCGGTATTGGCCTTGGTTATCAACTAAAAACCGAGGTTAGCACCGTTGTTGATCCAAACTGTAAAGCCGACCTGCTTATCATTGCAACCAATACACGTTCATTGCCGGAAGCTGAAGCCAGGTACATCATGGCTGACCTTACCATTCAATTGATGTTGCTTAAACCAAGGCTCATCTTTAAAAAAATAGATTCTGTTTTACGCGGCCATATTTTAAATGAAATTGAAAGCCAGTTAGCGGTATCGGGATTAAAAAGGACATTAATTATCCCGGGCAATCCATTCCATGAAAAAAAGATTGTTGACGGCATTTATTATTATAAAGATGAGCCGATACACCTTAGCAATTATGCCCATGATCCTGCATTTCCGGCAACAACATCAAATGTAAAAGAAATGCTTAGGGCCGCCGACCCTATAAGCTTATTAAAAACCGGGGAAGAATTACCGGAAACCGGCATTATGGTTGGTGAGGTATTTGATGAAATTGATTTAAATTATTGGGTTGAACAAACGGATGGCGATACGCTTTTAGCCGGTGCATCAGGTTTATTTAACAGCCTGCTTCAGCATCTGTTCCCTGCACAGCCGGCTGGTTATTCTTATCCAGGCTTGCCAGGCCGGCGCTTGTTTGTTTTTGGCAGCACATTTTACCAGGGCAAACTTGTGGTTAATAATGGCCTCCTGAACAATATAGCTGTGCATTATGTCCCGGCGGCCATCGTTTGCAGCGAAGATGATGACAAGCAAATAATTTATCTGTTTGCCAGTCACGTGGCCACAAGTATTATTCAGCAAAATAATGCTATAATCGCCATAAATCCTGATTCTATCAGCGGCATAAAAATCGATCCAGTTGTATTAAGTCATAAAATAGCTGCCATTGTAAAACAGGTGATCCAATACACCGCGGTAAATGAACTGTTAATTGAAGGCGGTGCAACTGCATGGTCGGTTTTAAGCCGGTTAAATTTTAAAAAAATGTACCCTGTTAACCAGTTAGCTCCGGGTGTTATCCGTATGAGCGTACCTGGCGATACCCAATTATATGTAACTTTAAAGCCCGGCAGCTATGAGTGGCCCGCCCCGCTTTGGGTAACCAATTAATTATACCTGATTATGAAACATGAAACCCTGCACCTGGCAGATTATATTATTATAGCATTAGCACTGGCCATTTCATTAACCATAGGCATAAGGTTTTCAAAAGGACAAAATTCAACCAAAAAATACTTTGTATCGCGCGGCTCAATACCCGCCTGGGCAATTGGCATGTCGCTTATGGCTACGCTCATCAGTAGCGTGACATTCCTGGCCTACCCCGGCGAAGGTTTTTCATCAAACTGGATCCTGCTTGTACAGGGTTTAATGGTGCCCATAGTACTGCTTTTAATAGTATGGTTTATTGTCCCCCTTTACCGCGAAGTTATTGGGGTAAGCACCTATGAATATTTCGAAAAACGTTTTGGCACTTTTGCCCGTTTTTATAGCTCAATAAGCTTTGTATTAACCCATTTTTCAAAAATGGGTACGGTATTTTTCCTACTAGCCCTCGCCCTTGCCAATATGACAGATACCAATACCTACGCCATTATCTGGATCATAGGATTTGTCATTATCGTTATCACCCTCATTGGCGGTATTGAAGCTGTTATCTGGGCCGATGTGGTACAGGGTTTCCTGCTGATAGGCGGTGGCATTGTATCATTTATTATACTCATCTGTTCTATAAAAGGCGGCCTGCCCGAGCTTTGGCATATTGCCAGTATCAATCATAAAAACAATTTCGGCCCCTATACCTGGGATTTCAAAAAGCTCACTTTTATAGTAATGGCCATTAACGGGGTGTTTTATGCCATACAAAAATACGGCACCGATCAAACCATGGTGCAACGTTACCTGACGGCCAAAACAGATAAGGCAGCCATCCGCGCCTCCATAATGGGTGTAGCCCTTACGGTTCCGTTATGGGCGCTTTTTATGTTTATCGGTACGGCTTTGTTTGCTTTCTACCAGCAAAACCCCTTACCTGCAGGCATTAAAGCCGATGCGGTTTTCCCTTATTTTATCATGAGCAAACTGCCTACAGGCGTAGTCGGCCTTATTTTGGCTGCGTTAATATCAGCTGCCATTTCAAGTCTTGGCGCCGATCTGAACTGCCTTTCGGCCATCGGGGTAGAAGATTATTACAAAAAGTTCAGGCCAAATAAAACTGATAAAGAATACCTTAAAGCGGGCAGGTGGATAGTAGTAATTGCAGGTATAGGCGCTATAATGATTGCCTCGCTTTACCTGCTTGCAGGTGATGAGGGGGCTTTAGGTATCGTATTCACCTTATATGCCATATTTTCGGGAGGGATTGCGGGTATATTCCTGTTAGGATTGTTTAGCAGCCGTGCTAACCGACAAGGGGTTAATATTGGTATAGCCGCCTGTATCGTATTTACGGCTTATGCCTTTTTAACATCTACCAAAATTGGCTTAGGTGATCAAAAGCATATCCTGCTCGATCTGGAAGGATACAACTTTAATCAGCATAAATACATGCTGGGTGTTTACAGTCACCTGGTTGTGATCATTGTTGGATCGGTAGCCAGCCTGTTTTGGCCAAAGCCTAATATCAACAAAAACCTGCTTTTCAGCGGCTGGCTCGAAGCTAAACGCGCCAGTAAGATCGGTGAGCAACATGAGGTTACAATTTGAGATTGTTGACCGGCACTCTATAAAAAAAACGAATGAAGAAATTAATCATCCTGTTTGCCCCTATCTTATTTTTATATGCACCTGCGAACGCGCAGGTAAAACTGGCATCCTTGTTTACCAGCAATATGGTATTGCAACAGCAAAGTAATGTACCCATCTGGGGATGGGACAAAGCCGGTTCCAGTATAACAGTAAGCACTTCCTGGAATAAAAAAAGCTATAAAACCAGGGCAAATGCAAGGGGTAAATGGATGGTAAAAATTTCGACCCCAGTATATGGAGGTCCGTATACTGTATCTATCAGTGATGGCAATACTATCAAGCTCGAAAATGTACTTATTGGCGAAGTTTGGCTTTGTACAGGGCAGTCAAATATGGAGATCCCGATGAAGGGTTATAAAAGCCAGCCTATCAGCGGTTCGGTTGATGCCATATTAAGATCGGCAAACAATAATATTCATATCTACACAGTTCCCCGTTCATCTGTAACCGAAGCTCAGGAAAATAGTAAACCGTCCGAATGGCATGTGGCCTCGCCGGAGTTTGTGGCTAATTTCAGTGCCACGGGCTATTATTTTGGCCTCCTGCTTAATGATATTCTGCATATCCCAATCGGCCTTATCAGCGATTGCTATGGAGGCTCAAGCGCAGAAGCCTGGATGGATGCTGAAGGATTAAAAGACTTTCCCGAAATAAAGATCCCAGCCAAAACAGACTCCATTAAAGCGGTATCGCGCACGCCAACAACGCTGTTTAATGGCATGCTTAACCCGGTAATTGGTTATGGCATTAAAGGCTGTATCTGGTACCAGGGCGAATCAAACTACGAACGCCCCGATCAGTATGAAAAACTCTTCCCGGCCATGGTGAAGCGCTGGCGCGAATTATGGCAGCAATACGATTTTCCTTTTTATTATGTACAGATAGCGCCCTATGATTATACCCAGCTTCCACCGTACAATTCAGGCGGCAAATACAACTCGGCTTACCTGCGCGATGCCCAGCGAAAATCGTTAAATATAATCCCCAATAGCGGTATGGCCGTACTGCTTGATGTGGGCGACCAGGCAACCATTCACCCTTCGCGGAAAGAACCGGCCGGTACGCGCCTGGCTTATCTTGCCCTTGCCCAAACATATGGCATCACCGGCTTCGACTATGCAAGTCCGCTGTATAAAACCATGACCATTGAAGGCAGCAGAGCCACTATCAGGTTTGAGCATGCCGAAAATGGCCTGACATCGTACAACAAACCGCTCCAATACTTTGAAATTGCGGGGAAAGACAAAAGATTTTACCCGGCACAAGCCGCTATTTCGGGCAGTACCATTGTGGTTTCATCTCCACTGGTAAAAGAACCTGTTGCTGTGCGTTATGCTTTCAACGATTTTGTAACCGGCGATCTGTTTGGCACCAATGGACTTCCCGTATCTTCATTCAGGACCGACGATTGGTAATATGAAAAACCTGTGGCTGTTTATATTTATATTATGGGGCGATGTTGCCTTTGCGCAAACCGATAAAGGTATTGAGCAATATAATGTTACCTGGACCAGCCAAAGCCAAAATTCAGGCCAATCTATGCCTTGTGGCGGTGGTGATATCGGCTTAAATGTATGGGTTGAAAAAGGCGAACTGTTTTTTTACATAGCCAGCAGCGGTACGTTTGATGAAAATAATGCCATGCTCAAACCTGGCCGTGTAAGGATAAAACTCTCCCCAAATCCTTTTGATGGTACCGAATTTACGCAACAGTTAATGCTGCAAAACGGAGCGGTACTTGTCACAGGGAAAAATGGCGGTATCAACGCAGAAATAAAGCTTTGGGTTGATGTATACCGGCCAGTGATCCACCTGGAGATCAACAGCAATAAAGCCATAAAAACAGAGGCCGCCTTTGAAAGCTGGCGATATAAAGACAGACCTGTAAACGGTGTTGAAAACAACCAGGGCTCCTGGAAATTTGGTGCCCATGGTAATGTTAAAACGCTAAAAGATTCAATCGCTTTCCGGGATGGCGGGATTCTGTTTTACCACCACAACCTTGATTCTACCATATTTGATGTAACTGTGAAGCAGCAGGGTATGGATGCTGTGAAAGACCAGCTGTTTAACCCGCTTAAAAATCTCACTTTTGGCGGTTTAATGTTGGGTAAAAACCTTAAAGCCGCCAGCACTTATAGTGGCAAGTACATGGATACTGATTTTGAGGGCTGGAAACTGCAAAGTATTAATCCTGCCCGCACCCAAAACATAATTATCTATCTTAATACCACACAAACAGCAGCTGTTTCCGAATGGCAAAACAACCTGCAAAAAAGCATACTTGATGCCGATGCCCATCACAAAACCGCCTTGCGACAAACAGCCAATTGGTGGCAGCAATATTGGGACAGAAGCTTTATCTACATCAACCCTAAAAACA
The DNA here is from genome assembly GCF_056404995.1 of Mucilaginibacter sp. P2_A5. Taxonomy (NCBI): domain Bacteria; kingdom Pseudomonadati; phylum Bacteroidota; class Sphingobacteriia; order Sphingobacteriales; family Sphingobacteriaceae; genus Mucilaginibacter; species Mucilaginibacter sp. P2_A5. The sequence continues at coordinate 77,744 of NZ_JBFUCY010000019.1, read as the reverse complement.
ACCAGGACACCACTGCATGGCAAACCGGCAAAAATTACCAGTTGTTCAGATATATGCTGGGCTGCAATGCCTACGGGCAATATCCTACAAAATTTAATGGCGGACTATTCACCTACGACCCGGTTTTTGTAAGTGAAAAAACCAATTACACACCCGATTTTCGTAACTGGGGCGGTGGTTTGATGACAGCCCAAAACCAGCGGCTGGTTTATTTCCCAATGCTTAAGAGCGGGGATATCGATATGATGAAACCGCAGTTCGATTTCTACCTGCGCTCTTTACATAACGCCGAACTGCGCAGCCAGGTTTATTGGGGGCATAAAGGGGCAGCTTTTACCGAGCAACTGGAAAATTTCGGTCTGCCCAACAGTGCCGAATATAACTGGAAACGCCCTATTGGTTTTGATAAGGGGTTGGAATATAACCAATGGCTGGAATATACCTGGGATACCGTTTTTGAGTTTTGCCTGATGATGCTGGAAACCGAACGGTATGCTGGTAAAGACATCCACCAGTATATTCCTTTTATCGGGAGCTGTTTAACATTTTTTGATGAGCATTACCAGTACCTTGCCCGTAAACGCGGCAGCAAGCCATTGGATGGCGATGGCCATTTGGTATTATACCCCGGATCAGGAGCCGAAACGTTTAAGATGGCCTATAACTCCAATTCTACCATTGCAGCTTTACAAACCATTACCCGGCGCCTGCTGGCTTTGCCCGATAATTATTTAGACAAAGATGAACGGTTAAAATTAGCCGGATTTTTAAAACGCATCCCTCCTGTTACTTATCATGAAATTGACGGGCATAAGGTACTAACTCCTGCAAAGTCATGGGAACGGGTAAGTAATATAGAGAGCACCCAATTTTATACTGTTTTCCCGTGGGGTATACACGGCATTGGCAAACCAGGGTTAGACATGGCCCTTAACAGCTGGAAATATGACACCCTTGCCATCAAATTCAGGAGTGGTATAGGCTGGAAACAGGATAACATATTTGCCGCCCGGTTAGGGCTGACGAAAGAAGCCGCCGAATTAACCACCTTTAAGCTCAAAGATTCCGGCAGGCGTTTCCCGGCATTTTGGGGACCAGGTTTCGATTGGACACCCGACCATAATTGGGGAGGTTCGGGCATGATTGGTTTGCAGGAAATGCTGATGCAGGTTGACGATAAAAAAATCTACCTCTTCCCGGCATGGCCAAAGGATTGGGATGTACATTTTAAGCTGCACGCACCTTACAATACAACAGTCGAGGGTATTTTGAAGAACGGAAAAGTGGAAAATTTAAAGGTCATCCCGGAGGAAAGAAAGAAGGATATTATACTGATGCTTAAAGTTCAAAAAGCAGAATAGTAAAGTCCGGAAAGAGGGGAAAAAAAGCTTCTCTGTGTAGCTGTTAAACCATAACCTTCCATGCTCCTTTCGCGCACCTTTCAGGTACCTTTTGATGCACCTTTCATGTACCTTTGAGATACCATTGACTACCTTCCGCGCACCGATGAATTTTAATTAAATATCTAAAAATCAATAACTTAACTATATTTTTAATCTTCGGAAGCTTACTTTATTTTTAAAGAGCAACCTATAAACCGGACGGCATACAAATTTACAAAATTCCGGGCTATTTTTAAAATTACCTGGCCTTAAAATTGAACCAACCAAACTTGCGAAGTTTCAAAAACTTCGCAAGTTTTAAATCACCGTTCCCGAAACTGCCTAAAACCTTTCGCCTTTCACCCAAAAGTTACCTATCCAAAGGGATCCATGTTTCCATATCTACGTGGCCACGGTTGCCCCAGGCATAGTAAGGGATCAGCCTTACATCCACAGCGTTTTGTTTTGGGGTTGATACTTCCTTGTAAAGCTCATTCTTCCAATTGGCCTCGCTGCGCACGTCGGCTTTGCCGGTAAGGCTCATGATACTGCTGTTACCAATCATGATCATTTCCGGCTTCAGTTCGTTTTGGGCCGATAAAGCAATATTGAATAGTTTTTGCCCTTTGGCCAGATCGGCCGACTCCAGGCAATACACCACCGGTCCACGTTTCACGGCCACCTGGCTGCGGGTTTCCTCAACCAGTGGGTTAGCTTCCATCATGGTTACCGGCATAGGCAGGTTAAGTTCTATTACCATGCCTTTTCGCCATACTGCATTTAATTGCGTGTATGCACCTGGCGATGTATCCAGCTGCGGTACCGGCTGCCCTGCCATTTTAATACCGGCCCCTTTACACCAACCCGGTATCCGCAGAAAAATGGAAAACGCTTTATCGCCCGGCACATCATCCAAACGAATTGTAATTTTACCATCCCAGGGGTAATTGGTAGTTTGTGTTAGTTTAATTTTGGTACCATCTTTTAACCTGGCTGATAAGGTGTTGCCGCCATACAGGTTAAACCACAGGCCCTTATCGGATATACTATAGGCATAATCGCTCACCTCGGCTATTGTACGTACCACATTCGGCGGGCAGCAATTGGAAAGCTTGATATACCCCACCCTATCTTTCGACCATCGCTGGCTAAATGGCAAATCATCCGAATAGCTCAGCGGATTAGTATACAGGAAATTCCGCCCGCTTAAGCTGATGCCCGATAGTACACTATTGTACAAAGCCAGCTCCATCACATCGGCATATTGGGCTTTGCCGGTAATTTGCAGCATCCGCCAGTTCCATAATACATTACCAATATTGGCGCAGGTTTCGTTATGCGCGGTAAAGTTTGGCAGCTGGTAATCGCGACCATAAGCCTGGTGTACTTTCTGCACATCATTGGGGTTATAGGATGTACCATCGGGCGATACGCCGTCGTACAACGAGCCGCAGCCTCCTGTTATATACATTTTACGGTTTACCACATCATTCCACATTAGGTTTAACGTGTGCATCAGGGTTGTATCACCTGTTTCAGTATACACATCGGCGGCGCCGGCAAAAAGGTAATTGGCCCGCACCGCATGGCCCATAGCCTGGGTTTGTTGTCTGAAAGGGATCCTGTCCTGGTTATCATCGGTACCGTTCTCCATCAGGCCCCTTATATTGATCAGGCTTTTAGCCAACTCAAGATATTTGGGATCGCGCGTTGTGCGGTACATCTCGATCACCCCCATATAATGCGATGGACAAATAGCATTCCGCGCCAGTTCCGGGGATGCCGTTTTGTAGAACTTATAAAGGTAATCCGTTGCTTTTATGGCCACTTTTAACAAGGTGGTTTTACCTGTTGCCCGGTAATGTACGCAGGCTGCCGTCATTAAATGGCCCAGGTTATAGGTTTCAAAATTTAGCCTGTCGTTAAATGCTTTTTCCCTGCCGGTATGCTTGCGCTCCTCAATAATTGTAGGGGTATGAATGTAGCCATCCGCGCGTTGTGCTTTGGCAATCACAGTGATGGTTTTATCCATCAGCTCATCTAATTTAGGATCGCGCGTTGAGGCATACATACTGGCAATCGCCTCAAACAGTTTGTAAAAATCCCCGTCATGAAAGGGCGGCCCTTCATGCGAGCCGGTATCCAGCCCGGCGGCTATCTCAAAATTTCGATAAGCATGGCTGATCTTCGGATCGGTATAAACGCGCCACAGGTTGGGGATCATGGTATCGCGGCAAACTTTAAACCTGTCGGCCCAGAAGCCGTTCGTCCAGGTTACATTCCCCATATCCACACTGCTCAATTGAGCAAATGGGCTTTTACCTGTATTAACCAGCCCCTTGTTTTGAGCATAGGATGTTTTCACCGCTGATGCCAGGCACAATAAAATTCCTGCACACTTCCATATATTTTTCATATTCGATATTTTATTCCTTTTTAATATACTGCCTGTATTGCGCCGAGTCGACTCACCCCGACATCGCTGCGCTCGTCACCCCTCTCTCCGCTTCGCGCATAGAGGGGGTTGAAAATTAAAAAAAAACTCCCCAACCCTCTTTGCGGCGTAAGCCGGAGAGAGGGTCGGCCAGCGCAGCGTAGCCGGGGTGAGTCTTCGCCAGCGTTCAACTTACTTGCTGTACACCTTGCATGTGGGATGCCGAAATAAATTCGGCATGACTACACGTATAGCGAAGAAACCGTCATCCTGAACTTGTTTCAGGATCTCGCAGGACGGTAGCCTGCATACTTACGCATTACCTTCCTTACTGTACCCATACCAACCTCACAGGCCCCAATAAACCGGCGGGCAACAAAGCTTTTCCTTCTAAACGGTATGGCGCATTTGTCCAGGTAATTCTATTTTTTTCGGGTTTGATGTGGTCGCCCATCAGGCGGTTGGCCCAGGTATTGGTTACTTCGATGCTTAGCTTGTTAGTGCCGGGCTTTATTGCCCTGGTTATATTTACCCGATAGGGATAAGTCCAGGCCACGCCGCAATCAATACCATTTACATAAACCTGTGCCATGTTGGCGACCTTACCCAGATCGAGCCATGTTTCGGCCACGACACCTTTATTGATAAAAGTTTGCTTATAGATTGCCGTACCCGAATAATACTTAATACCCTCCTCCTGCCGTTCCGACCAGCTATCCAGCCTTTCAAACATAACAGGCACTGCCGGACCACCAAGCTTGGGGTCAAAACTAAGCTCCCATTGTGGTTTCAGCGTTTGCAATAGCGTTTCCTTTTCGCTTTTAACATGGTGAGCCGCTTTAAGTGGACCAGCACCTTTTTTGAGTACAACAAACACAGACCCGTTTGCCGCGAGTTGCAAAGGCAAAACGGTGCGGCCCTTTATTACCTGCCAATTAGCCGCTAAAACATTTTTGCCGGTTAAAGCATCCCATAGCTCGGGGCTGCTTTTTGTTGATCTTAGGGATAATTCAATCGTCCGTTGTTGCTCTTCCTGGTTAGCTATAAAATAAATATCAAAACCGGGTGCAAGCCGATGTGTCCAGGCGATACCGTCAGCGTAGTTCCCGGCAGCGTCTTTAACTATCACATCGCGCGTTATGCTTATTTTATCAAAAGTTTCCTCTTTATATGGCCCAATTAAAACTTTGCCCCGGGTGGTTTTGTCTTTAGCTGATGTCCATAATGCTTCGCCGGCTTGTTTCACCTGCCGGTCATCGGTCATGCCATTAGCCTTTACCGGTTTGTTATTAATCAGTACAGTTGCGCCATCGTTAACCAATTGCTGCAACTTTTTTACAACCTCCGGCGACATTAAACCCGGATCGGGCGACATGGGATGTGCGCCCGGAATTACCAGCATGGCATAGCTTGCACCGCCGGGGAGCTCAATCCTGCCATTCTTTACTTTGGCCAAACGCAGCAATGCATCCCTGTTAAAAGAATCATAGGCATAACCACGTAAAGGATCAATCCAGTTTTCGGGTAAAGCCATGTTGGCCGAGTGGCTGGCATCTGTGACGCTGCTTACTATCGGTTCGCCTTTGTTAGCCAGCCTTTCGGCTTCCTGTTTTATTCGTTCGGCGCCAAAGATGCCCGGCAAGGTCCCAACTAACCTATCCGGTAAAATAGCCCGGCGTGGTGTTTCTTCACCGGTAAATACGGCTATATCGGTAACAGGGTGTCCCATTTGTAATAGTGCCTGGCATCGCTGAAGATAGTCGAACCAAGCCTTACCGGGTTTCCACCAGGTTTGATCGCGCTGAAAAAACACGCCGATGCCATCCAGGGTCATCCCCGGTTTACGGTCGGGCCAGGGATTATGCACATTTACGTGGAATACCAGGCGGTTAATACCCAGTGCAAAATTGCGGTCGGCCATAGTTTTCAACATGGCCGGATGCTCGTCCCATAATAACCTCAACTCGGTAAATGCCTCTGCCTGGATAATATTTTTACTATAAATATGCCCTCCTGATATTGCATCCAGCATATCATTAGGCTTATCATGTGTAGGGCTGCGGAACCAAAACTCTCCCATCGGGATATCTGCCTTGCTGTAATGCAGCATACCATCGCTTACCATGGTTGGCGCTACGCTTTCGGCAGTAAATTCGCAGCCTTTTTCATGGGCCAGCCTGGCCATGGTGCCATAAAAATTATCAACCAGTAATTCGGCAACGGTTTGCCTTATGTCGCTTAATACCTTTTCAGATATATCGGCGCTTTGCACAGGTACACCCGCCATTACCGGCAGGTAAGGCAGCACATCATACCCCCGGCGCTTTTTAAACTCCCCGGCAAAAACCGGCGACCAGTTTTGGCTGCCGCATTCCCAGCTATCGATATGGAAGATCCTTAGAACCTTTTTTGCAAGATCGGGACCGCCCTGCCTGATGGCCTCGCCAAACCAATGGTCAAATTGTACTTTGGCTGCTTCGGGATTAAACTTATCGCATTCCAAACCGCTGCCTGCACCACCGGTAGCATTGGTATGGCCTGTTGAGGTGTGGCCTATGCGCAGTATAGTCCAGGTGCCTGCCGGTACGTCCCAGTTGAGCTTACCGTCGGGGCTTAATTTATCGGTTAGGTTAATGATCCTGCTTTTATCAACACAAAGTTCAGGGGGCAATTGAGCTGCTGGGGTTCTTTTACTTACCCGCCATACTTCGCCGGTTTTGCTTTCATACTGATGGATCCGCGCTTCGGACGATAACTCAATACCCGATAATTTTAACGTGGGTTTCCACTTGGCAAAGTCAAGGTCCTCGGCACCGGGCTCTGATCCCGCTTTATCATAAACAAACCTGAAATATTTGGCCGTAGTAGCAGGAATTCCGTTAGTGATCTCCGAATCGCCATCCTGCCAGCCATGCCGGGGAGGATTAAGTCTGCCTAAGGACCGGAAGTTTTTGCCATCATCGCTAACCTCGATAAGCAACCGCTCTGCCTGGTAATTGCTGGCTGCAGTATGGATAACCAGTGAGCGGCAGGTAAAAGGTTTTTGAAACTCCAGCTGGATCCAACAGGGCTCATTGCTTGCAAAACTCTTTTTATTGTTTTTTTCTGCAAGATATTGAACATCGGTATTGGCAATACTGGTGCTTACTTTAGGCCCGGCATCATAACTGCTGATGCCCTCACCCTGCGGAGAAGGATAGGCCAGTACTTCGATATCCTTATAATAGTTTTTGTAATGCACCGGGGTTGGCAAGGTATCCCTATAAACTTTACCACCGGCTACTTTAACTTTCGACCAAACCACCTTTTGCATCGATAATTCGGGGGTGATCCATGGCCCGCCTGCAAGCGCGAAGCCATCACAATCATGCATAGCCAGTTTAACGCCTATCCTATCGGCCTCCTGCATGGTAAATTTTACCATAGCCCACCATTCGGGTGTTAATTGTTCAATTGCCGGAGTTAAGTATGGCGGATTTGCGGCTCCTTTTATTGGCATAAGATAAGCGCCGCCAATACCTGCCTGCTTCATAGCCTGCAAATCGGCAGTGATGCCCTCACGTGTTACGGCGGCCTGCATCCAATACCAGAATACCCAGGGCTTCGCGGCCTCGCCGGGGTGCAAAAAAGCTTGTTTTAATTCATCCTTTGCATAGGAAACACTCCGCACCTGGGCCCTGCCCTGCAATGCGATGCAGCAAATACATGTATGAAGTACCAGGATGAATCTTTTCATAAACGTCAGTTAAATTTTATTTCACCAGCCACTACTATTGCTTTATCAACACCTCCGTTATACGGCATGGCGCGATATAAAACGTATAATGATAATCCTTTGCAGGTATGCGGTATTGTTCCAATGGCGCCGCCACCTCCGACCAGCTATCATTTCCACCAACTCCCATTTGTACCAGGTCGATATTAAGGGTTATAAAACCCGCGTCTTTTAGCTTGTTGGTATGTTTAGCGTGTAGGATATTATCTTCGGTATAAGGCCAGGCGCTCATACTGAGCAGGCTATCGGCTGTTATTAGCAGGCCATCGGTTTTATTATGCAGCAGCATCCAACGTACATCGGTGCGGTTACCGTTTTCCTGCGGTACCACATATGGCTCCATAAACTGACTGATGACCTGGTTGTAAATACCGGCTTCGGAACCTGTGCGCCTGTCTGTATAGTTTTCGTAAGGCCCACGGCCATAATAAGCTATATTGCTATCGGCCCGTAAAATGCCCATTTGCATCCCTACTTTGGGAAGATCGGGCAAATGTTTATCAGCGGCCAGGCTGTAATCAACCTTAACAGCACCTTTTCCGTTTATGGTATATGTAACTTTAACAGAGGCACTATCATTAATGAGCGTGTAAGTGCTGGTAATTTTCACCCGGCCCTTTACAGAGCGGTCAATGCCGATATTTTTTAATTGAGGCTGATTGATAAACCAGGGCTTTAGTTTTTTTTCGGCTTTCCATCCCCGGTGATCGTTATCGGTAACGGGCCGTGTAAAATGTGGTAACAGCGGCGCGAATACCTGCTGCTGTCCCTCCCATACATAGGAGCTTAAGGCACCGTTTGTTTTATCTACCCGGATCTTGAAATTTTTCCCGCTTAATGTATACGCCGGGTTAGCATCATCAACAGCTATCTCCGGGTAATTAGCAGTAGTTGATTTAACAACAGGCAAACCAGTCAGTGTAAACTGATCCTCCGCGATTTCATATCCTTTTGCAGCCCAGGGTTTATCTTCGGCAAGTGTAAAATGAATATCGGCTAAATACTCGTGGCCCGTTTTAAAATGGGGCAGGTATTGTTTAATGCTGATGATGGTATCCTTACCGGCAGCCAAATCAATATGCAGCAATTGTTTTTTTGCAATGATGTGACCATCTTCCCGCACCTGTAGGTATACATCATATTGACTCAATGAGGCCGTACTATGCCAGTTTTTAATTTTGATCAATGCTTTGCCGGCATCCGTCAGCGTACATTCTGCAGGTTGAAAAACATGCTTGCATTCATAAATAGCCGGTTTGGGCCGCCCATCTGAAGCAACGATACCTTTGATGGTGAAGTTATCAAAGTAGCGTTCGCCATAGTCGCCGCCATACGCATAGTATGATACCCCGGCGGAATCTTTTTTTAACAGCCCCTGGTCTTTAAATTCCCATATGGCCCCGCCTATGATGCGTTTGGTTGATCGCCACTGATCCCAAAACTCTTTGAGGTTGCCGTTGGAGTTACCCATAGCGTGCGAGTATTCCACAAAAAATATCGGCCGGTTATCGCCGTTTTGCTGGTTGGCCAATAATGGCGCCGTGTATAAACCAGGGTACATGCGGCTCACAATATCTACGTAAGGCTGATCAATCGGATTTTGAAGCCTATGTGAATGATCGTTTGTTTTGGGATAACGCGGATCTGTGGGATCTATATAACCTTCGGCCTGCGGGGTTCCCTGGGCGGGTTCATAATGCACCGGGCGGGTAATATCAAAATCATGGATCCATGCAGCCATAGCCGCGTGGTTTGGCCCCCTGCCTGCCTCGTTCCCTAAACTCCAGGTGATGATGCTGGGGTGGTTCTTGTCGCGCATCACCATGCGGGTTGCACGGTCAAGATAAGCGCCCGTCCACATAGGGTCGTTACTTAATTTGGAGCCGAGGCCGTGTGTTTCCAGGTTGGCTTCGTCAATTACCAGGATGCCGTATTCATCGCACAGATCATACAGGTAAGGGTCCATTGGGTAATGGCTTGTACGGATACAGTTGAAATTAAAGCGTTTAATGGTGCGCACATCATTTAAAATATCCTCGCGGGATAATGCCTTGCCTTTTACCGGGTCGTGGTCGGGCCGGTTTACGCCGTACAGGTAGGTAACTTTTCCGTTGATTAGTAATTTACCATCATCCTTGCCAAATTCAATGCTCCTGATGCCAACCTTGCAGCTCTTAACTTCCACAGTTTGCCCGGCGCTATCCAACAGCGATAGGGTAAGTGTATAAAGGTTGGGCTGATCATCGCTCCATTTATCTGGGTTTTTCAGCGTTGTTTCAAGCAAACCAAACTTTACATTATCCAACCGGGGATAGATCTCGTTGATCATACTCTCCACACTACGCTCCAGCGGTTTTTGAAATACTTCCTTATTGTTTTTGTCGAAAAGCCGCGCCTCAATTTTATAACCGGGAACAGCTTTGCCTGTAAGGTTCTCCATCCTTGGGCGGATGCTGAACACGGCATTTTTATATTGCTTATCCAGCTTGGCCTGCCACTGAAAATCAGCAATCCTCAGCTTAGGTTCGGCCAGCAGCATTACTTCCCGATGGATGCCGCTCATGCGCCACTGGTCCTGGTCTTCCAAAAAATAGCCGTCGCTCCAGCGGATCACCTGCACTGATACTACGTTTTCACCGGCCTGCAAATAAGGGGTGATATTAAACTCCGACGGCAGAAAACTATCCTCGCCATAACCTAAAAATTTGCCGTTAAGCCATACCTTAAAACCCGAGCTTACACCGCCAAAATGCAGGGTGATGTTCAGATCTTTCCAGTTTTGAGGCAGGGTAAAAGTACGCTGATAGCTACCAACCCCATTATAATCCTGCGGTACATGCGGCGGGTTAACCGGCCGGAACGGGTAAACAGCACTTTTATAAATAGGCTTATCATAACCCTGCATCTCGATACTGGAGGGTACGATGATCTTTTTCCACCCGCTTACCCGGCCTTTATAAAAATCTTTTGGCGCATCGCCCGGTTTAACGGCATAGCTAAAATCCCAGTAGCCGTTTAATGACATCATTCTGCCCGATTTTTCACGGTTGCCTGCAAGCGCGTCTTTAATACTGCTGTATGAATAAGCTGTAGCCCTGGCCGGGTCGCGGTTTATACCATCAACAGATGGATTTTCCCAGGGTTCGGTATCGTAAACCGCCGGCACATTGGGTATAGGCGCCGGGGTTTTATCAACCAGCTGGGCATGCGTACCAAGGGCAAATAAAACATTAAATACTAAAAAAATAAATTTCCTCATCGATTTGGGTAGCTCCTACGGAGCAAACGTTTTCTATATTTTTTTCTACAAATATTTTGTCCCTAAGGGACAACTGAGCATCTCCTATAGCCCTCCATTATTTTTCAATCACAATACACTATATGCTACCGTGTATTTTTTATCCTTTTGAATGGTTACTTCATACATACCGTTACCTTTTGCCGCTATAGCACCTTCCTTACAAACCGGTGTTGTTTTACTGGCAAAACGCAATGTTCCTGTGCCGCTACCCGCATTTACTTTTATTTGTTTAGTGCTGCAATACACTTTAATATCGCCATGTGGGGTTGGCACACTGCCTTCTATCCATTGCAAGCCGCCAAGTTTTGGCTCAATAAGGTACTGCTGGTATGCGGGCGCGGTTGGCTTAACCCCTAAATAATATTTACCCAACAGGTAAATTGGGCTTGCCCCCCAGGCATGGCAAAGGCTTTTACCAAACTGGCGGCCATACATGGCGTAATGCGCAGCGCCGCTTTCGGCCGGATCATATACCTCCCAAAAAGTAGTAGCTCCAAGGTTGAGCATGCCGCCCCAGTAATCTTTTATTTCTTTAAGCACGTAACTTTGTTCGCCCATGGCACATAAGGCTTCCAGTTCGTAAAAGCGCATATATGGGGTGGTTATCTTTTGAATTTTATCGTTCAGCAGTACGTATTTTTTAACTTCCTGCTTTTGGGCTTCGGTGAAATAGCTAAAGAAGATGGAAAACATGTTGGCATAGCGGGTTACATTATCCGTTTGCACGCCGTTTACACGGCTGTGTACAAAGGCGTGCTTTTCACTATTCCAGTAATAAGCAAATATTTTTGACTTTAAACTGGTTGATAATTGCTGATATTGAGCTGCCTGGGGTTGATCCTGCATAATATTGGCACATAGAGCCATAGTTTCCAGGCTGCGGCAAAGCAGTAATTGCTCAAAGGTCACCTCTCCCTTTTTACTTAGTTTATCGGCCCAGTCAATAAATACCCAGTCGCCGGGCAGGCCTTCCATCAAGCCATCCTTATCCCTGCGGGAAAGGCAATAGCTCATCATGCTTTGCATGCGCGGGTACATTTGTTTAATGAAAGCTTTATCGCCTGTGTACTGGTAATAATCATAAATACCCATGAACCAGTAAAAGGTATAATCCATAATGGTATTGATGTGACTGGTTACGGGGTCTTTCCCGCGCAGGGCGTACAGTGTGCGGGTAACCGTGGGCGAATCGAAATACAGGTAGTAGTTCATTAAATAACTTTGGTAGGCATCACCCGACCATACCCAGCGGTCGCGTTTTATCCCATCAATAAAAAACTCCCTGGTATTTAAATGCAGTGTATAGGCCGATACATCCCAGATTTTATTAACCTGCTCATCAGAACAACGGAAACTCCCCCGCTGCTGAACCGGCGAATACTCGTAAAGCATGGCTACATTATCTATGCTCACATCATCGTCAAACAATACATTAATGTACCTGAACGCGCGCGAACCTTCCATCGTAAGATCGGCCTTTTGCGGCTGATCAACCTGGATGCTATCCAGCAATTCGCAGGTAGCGGCAGACAAGGCCTCCTCCTTTGATTCACCATAGCAAAGCCTGATGTTGCCTTTACCTTTTAGGCCGATCAGCTTGGCATAACCAAAGGTTTCCTTTCCAAAATCTACCAGTATGGAATGATCTTTTTTTTCAGTTTTTTCGGGTTGATGCTCTTCCACAGGCAAACGGAACGCTGATGGCAGTTGCGCTGATGAATCAAAATTCCAGGCCCCGGCTGCTACATATTTTGTGGCAGATACATCAGATGTTTTACCGGATTCATCTATCCACTCCTTATCCTCATAGGTAACCAGCCATGAGGTATCAGATATTAGGTATTCTCCTTTTACGTATATGGCAGGTACACTTGCCTGGTTTGATACCTTAAGGCTCAGCCGGTGCTTACCAGCAGGGATATTTATTGATTTTGGATAGCCCGGTAAAGCTTTGCCATCCAGCTTTACGTTGTACTGCCCTTCAACGGCTAGCTCTACCTTTTCGGCATTGGGCAATACAAAATCCTTGTGAAAATCAATCAGCACATAATGGCTGTCCAGCTTCCAGAAAGGAGGCAGAAATGCTCCACGCTCCGTACGCCTGTTTTGCATTTTATTGCTCAGCCATACTTCATAGTCGCCGGGATACCAGATCCAGGTGGCTTTTTGTGCCTGGGCTATATCAGCAAAAAGCAGGAAGCCCAGGCACAGCATCACATAGTGCCAGCCGTTTAATTTTTTATGTGTAGCAGTGTTTTTCATTTAGTGTCCATTAAAAATGAGGTATAAAACAATCATTACTATGGTGAGCAATGTCCAGGCTAATTTTACCCGTTTGGTTGGTTTGGCTATCCGGCTGATTTCCGAAGCATCCGGTTTATAAATTTCGGGCGAGGTATCCAGTAAAGAAATGGCAACAGCCAGGGCGGCAAGAAAAACAAAAATGTAAAAAGACAGCAGCAGGTAATGCGGCCAGAAATGGTACTTAGCAGATGGCAGCACCCACAGGTAAACCACTCCCGTACCCAAACTAAAAGCCGAACCTGCCGAAAGAATAGTATTCACGGCTTTACGTGTAGTGCGTTTCCAATAAACTGTGAGCAGGAACACAACTGCCAGTGGCGGCGCTATAAAGCCCAGTACCGATTGAAATACATCGAAAAGGTTAAGCCCTTTAATGCTATCAATAGCCAGTGCCATGCCTATTGCAAACAGGCAGCCTGCAACAACCACCCACCGACCAATCCTGATCAGGTCGTGGTTGCTGGCATCGCGGTTAATCTTTTCGGCATAAATATCCATGGTAAACACCGTGCTTAACGAGTTTAATGACGAGCCGATAGTACCCACCAAAACGGCTATCAGCACTACTATCACCAGCCCGTTCATACCGGGAGGGAACAGGTTGGTCACCATGGTCATGTAGGCCAAGGCGGGATCATCCAGGTGCGGATAAAGGATAAAGCACAAAATACCAGTAAGGATAAACAGGGGCAGCGACAGGATCTTGAGCCAGCCTATAAAGTTAACACCAAGCTGACCCTGCTCCAGGTTTTTAGCACCCAGCACAGATTGTACCATAGCCTGATCGGTACAAAAAAAAGCGATGGCCGATACCGGGTAACCCAGCAATATAGCATACCAGGGGTATTTAACGTCGCTGGCCGGATGTATTAGGTTCCAGTAATTGCCGGGCACTTTATGAAATACCGCCGAAAGACCGCCTGCCTTGTTTATACCTAAAACCGTTAAGGTTAATGATACACCGATGAGCAACAACATCTGGAATACGTTCACTTTGGCAATGGCTTTTAAGCCCCCCGCAAATGCAAACAGCCCCGCAAATGAAACCAACACAATAACCGATTGCCACATGGGGATTCCTAATATCTGCCTTACCAAAAAGCCGCCTGCAAACAAACCTAACGACAACCAGGAAATGAGCATTTTAATGAGTGCATACCAGGCGAGGATGTTCCGTGTCGAGTCGCCGTAACGGTTGCCCATAAACTCGGGCATGGTAGATACTTTAGCGGCAATATATTTGGGCGCGAAAACCAGGGCCAGCAGCATCAGGAATACAAAGGCATACCAATCAAAATTTACGGCTACTATGCCCGTGCTATAGCCAATACTGGCAAAGGCCAGCAGCATGGATGGCCCCACGTTGGTACCCCACATATTGAAACCAATACTTGGCCAACCCAATGATTTATTGGCCAGGAAAAGTGTTTCGTCCTTTTTGTTTTTATTGCTAAAACTGGCCCGGTAGCCAATCACTAACAACACGACCAGGTAAACGGCCACAACCGCGTAATCCAAGGCCGTTAAGCGCGACACAATATTGCTCATTGCGATGATCATGCGCCGGGTTGATTAGCGGTTAAATGATACTCGGCCAAAATGTCGCCAACTTTAACCGGCCTGCCTGTTTGTAGGGAACGATCCATAGCCTGCAGCAGCGCAATGGTGCCAATACCTTCTTTGATATCGGGGTAAGCCGTAAAACCTTCGGTAATGCTGTCGGCAAAATATTCAAGGTAATTCTGGTATTCGCCCGCATGGTGGCTTTTGCCTTCAAAGCGGAAATAATGTTTCAGCTTATGTTCCCACGTAATGATCCTTTCTTCGCCGGTTTTATCAGTTATGGCATAGCGCAGGTCCATATAGTCGCCCTGGCTACAGCCTTCGGTACCTCTTAAAATGCAGCTCATCTCGCTGTCACGGGTAGCGGGTTGTACCGGGCCGGTGTAGCAGCCGCTTACCCTGGCAATACGCCCATCGTTTGCTTTGAATATAAAATGCATAGTGTCCGGGTTCTTCAATCCGCCCTTTGCCCCGTTTGCGCTTAACATGCCGTATCCCATTACTTCTTCGATATTGGGCAGATACCAGCGAATAAAATCTGTGGGGTGACTTAAGCCTCCATAAAGCCATTTAAAAGCATTTTGTAACGACCATGGCTTATCTAAAAACCAGCGATGATCGGCATGATAATAAGCCTCAATGGTGATGAGGTCGCCAACCAGGCCTGTTTCATAATCCTGGCGTTGCTTTTTCATCGGCTCAAAAAAACGGGAGCTTTGGCCAACAAACACCCTTCTGCCACTTTTTTCAACCAGGTCCAGTAGTTCGGCGGCTTTGCTAAGGTCATCAATAAAGGGTTTGGTACATACCACATGCTTGCCATAATGCAGGGCTTGTTTCACATGTTCGGCATGCAGGTGGTCGGGCGTATAAATAGCAATAATATCAATGTCTGCATCGCTCAGCATGTGCTGGTAATTGGTTGTGTAGTTATGAAAGTTAAATTCCGCTGCACGGCGTTTGCACATTTCAATACTCATATCGCATACCATTTTCAATTCCAGTTTGTTGCTCTGTAATACTGCCGACATGGTACTGCGGCCTTCGCCTAATCCTAATATTCCTACCTTCATATTTAATTATTGAGTTACTCAATTATTGATTTTTCAATGGCTTAAAAAACACCCAAACTTCACCGGGCTTTGTACCGGGAAGGCCTTCCTGGTATTTTTTCATCAATTTATTCCATTCGTTCACCTTTGGGTTGTTCTCTGTTGTTTTGGGATCCAGCTTATCCAGGCTTTCACCTTTGGGGATGCTGATGACTAACATCAACTGCCGTCCATTTTTAAAAACCAGCAGTTGCTGAAAATTCGCGTTGCAAAAACCCCAGGAAACTTCGGGCCATTTCTTAAACTGGGTTGCATGATAGTTTAAATATTCCTGCTGCAGTTTGGGATCTTTTACCAAATTGGCCGTCAGTATTATGTTGTCCCATTCCGGCGCTACGATGCAGTTAACGCAACATTGTTGCTTATTGAAAGTATAAAAGGGATGGCTATATCTCCTTATTGTCAATCCGGGGTACAACCCTTCAATTAAATTATATAATTTATTTATATTCAGATTTTTACCGTAAATAACTAAATGATTACTCCACTTATAAATTGACGATAATGGCAGGTTTTGCTTTTTAATCAGGCTCAATAACGGCCGGTGATCTATAGTTTTCCCAACCGGTGCGGTAATTTCAATAACAGCGTAAGGGTTGCTAATTACTCTTGCATCAGCTGCATTAAACAGCAATACCAGGACCATCATTAATCCTAAACTTTTCCGGGTGATGTATATAATTAAAGACCTCATTCCGACTTATAATTAATGGGCTGGCCTTCCCGGTTATCGGTTTTGTATTTAAGCAGGTATTGATAAGCCGGCTCTACCCCTGCCGCTTTTTTAATTTCGTTTGCCACTTGCGGGCCATTATTTTCCCATACATTGTCGGGACCGTTGGCATTTTTCAGGAATTTTTCTGCAGGGCACCAGTTGTTTTTAATGGTGATGTATGATGAGCCTTCGTCGGTATATAAGTAAAACCAGTGTTCGGGATCATGCGCGTAGGGCGCTTTATAAATGCTATCTACATAATTATTACTGATCACCGAACCGGGTTGTGCCGATAAGGTATAAATACCCGCCACATCGTACATATTGCGCGCATAGTGGTGAATCTTATTGGCTGTAATGCGGTTATCACTCATGGCGTTGGTACTTTTTGTCCAGCCCCAGCCCATACTGATGCCGGTATAGTTTACATCGCAAACCTCGTTATGGGCTATGGTGATGCCTTTTACATATCCTGCACCAATGCCCACGCAGCCCCAATCTTCGTTTGTAGCATCGGTTACCAGGTTGTTTTCAATGTGATCATTGTTGCATATTTCGCGTTTATCGGTTGGGTTATAAGGTAAATGAACCTCCTGCGCCTCATCCGAATAAACCCCGGCGAGGATGGCTGTTCCGCCAATGTCTTTAAACAGGTTACCTTTTATTTCATCATCATGCGTTCCCCGCTGATAATCTAAGCCTGTTGAGGCAAGGTGCTCAAAACGGCAGCCTTCAAAAGTGGTATGAGCAGCGTAAGCCACTTCAACGGCAGCGACAGGCCGGCCAACCCATGCCTGGTTTTCCAGTCCTTTTTTATCGGGCGTACCGGGTATTTTAAGTTTATAGGCATCCAGCATATACATACCATCCTGGTGTGGCACCAAACCTACATTTGAAGGGCGGAGCCAACTGCTATGCTGAAAACCAATATTTTTAAAACTGATATAACTTACCGGATGATCTATCGTCCCCTCAATCTTTACAATATTTTCAAGGACAGGAACAGTTACGGCGGCTGTGGACAAATCCTCACCGGGGCGGGGTATGTAGTATATTTTACGATGCTCCCTATCCAGGTACCACTCACCGGGCTGGTTTAAAAATTGTATCGATTTGCTGAGATAAAAGGCAGAGTTACCCGTTTTTTTGGAGATCCAGGGCGCAGGCCATGGATGTTCCGACTGGATGCGGCTTTCGGGCTGATAAAAAGATACCCTTACACTATCACCCGCCACTTTTGCCGATTTAACCCTTAGTATAGCTATAGCCCACCACTGGTGTATAAACATTTCCATACCCTTAATGTGCAGGGTGTCAAAGGCCGCGGGTTTAGGGATCCAGCAGGTTTGGCTTTGATGATCCCATGATAAAATACGGCTCATTAACGGCGCATCTGTTTCCCTTGCCGGGGTGGCTTTAATATTATTAACCCATAATTGCCTGAAATTCACTACTTCATCACCAATTAAGGGCGCGTTGGCAACCCATACTTTCCCGGCAATATTCAACGGTAAACCGGGGATATTTCCTTCCAGCCTTTTCCAGTCGTTTACGTTGATACCGCCACTTAAAATAGTTTCGCCTTTGTCGGCGCCTTCAATAATGGTGGGGCTATCCGCGGTACCCGAGTCTTCGGGGCAGATAAACAAAGGTTCGGTTAATTGGTAAAGTCCCTTCTCTACCATAATACGAATGCCTCCTTTTATGGATACATCATTCAGGCGGCGTAGTTCGCGCGCCTTTCTCAGCGCCATGGCTACCGTAGCCAATGGTTGCTGTTGCGTACCCGTATTTTTGTCTGATCCTTTTGGCGACACCCATATTTCCGCCGCGAAAACGCCGCCCGTTAAAGCAACAATTAACAGCAAAGCGATGATAAATATGCGGCAGATGGTCATTAACAATTATTGGTTTGATGTTTGAAAAATTGATTTTATGTAAGTGGCATTGGCGCTAAAGTTCCATTTAACGTTATGCACATCTTTAGTATCTCTCGACCGCTCAATCACCAGCCAGCCGCTCCAGCCCATTTTATCCAAAGTTGCTTTTACCCGTTCCATGTTTATTTCGGGGTCGTTCTGCAGCCATTGGCCATCAGTATTCGTACAGTGGATCATTACAATATTCGTCTTGCCCAGTATCTGCAATTCCTTTTCCAGGTCGCGGCCATTATCAAGTGCGTTTTGAAAGTTGAAATAGCTTTTTATAGCTGGCGAACCTATATCTTTTAATAACTGCAACTCATTCCTCGCGTCCAGTGAAGTTTCGATGCCAATCACCACACCAGCTTTTTTGGCTATTTTACCTACTTCCTTTAGGCGGGCAACTATTGCGGGGCGCAGGTTTGGGTATTTAACCAGGTCGCCTTTAATGCCCAATGGCAAAAAGCCAACTTTTACATTCATTTGCTTCATGGTATTGATGCAATCTTCAACAGCCTTAACGGCGGTGGGCCGTTCGGCAAATGATTGTGCAAAAAAACCGGTCATTCCCAATGAGGGTATTTCGAGGCCCAGTTCTTTAGCTTTATTTAAAAACAGTTCCCGTACCGAATCTTTTGCCAATTGATTATCAAATGTCTCGCAATCGCCAAGGCCGCCCATGTCAACTTCAACGCCATCGGCGCCTATATCTTTGGCAAGCTGGAAAGCGCCAGGTTTTTGCCTTTTGATTATCATGAGGTCAACTACGGCTACCTTGTACCGCTGCTTAGCCGATGGAGTTTGCGCTATTACCTGTTGCACCACCCCTATTGTAAATAGCACAACGCCCAAAACCAATATCATCCTGCTTTTCATATCCTCTATTTTTTTATTGCTGCCGCGAAAACTTTTTGGAACTGGTCAAATCCCTTTATGGCACCGGCAGGCAGCTTTTCGCCTTTATCGCCAAACACATACATGGCCGGCTCTTTTTCAATAGTTACTTTTGATTCATCTATATTGCCGCTCTTATCTTCAATCGCCTTAATATTGAGGTGGAAATTTTTGGCAATGAATTTGTACAACGGAAACCTTTTGGATGGCCCAAAATCGTGACCTTCATTGGGGAGATGTACATTCTCCACCATATTTTCGGCTCCATAATAACCATACATTTTTTTGAGGTACGGAAAATCATGTTCGGGCATATTGGCTGTCCAGTCCTGCCCATCAGATACCAGCAATTGCGGTTTTGGGGCAGCCATAGCGGCAAGCTCCACATTATCCGTTCCACCCCCGCACTGGTGTACAGGCATCCCGCTTTCACAAGGGCAGCCGCCATAAAAATAGGATGATACGGAAACTACCGGTGCGCTTAGCTTAATCCTGTCGTCCAGCGCGGTCATTAAAACAGTATGGCTGCCACCGCCAGATCCGCCGCTGATTCCTATCCTTGCAGTGTCCGTTTCTTTTAATGATGATACATAATCTAATATCCTGATAGCTCCTAAAACCTGAATGGTTTGCGCAAGGCTGCGGCGATGATCTTCGTACTTAAACTGCAACAGCGATTCGCCCCAGGCAAAAAGGTCGTAGCTGTAGGCCATAACACCCATGCGGGCCAGTGTGGCACAACGCAACTGGCAATCGGCACGGTAGCGCTGGTGCTCCCAATGCCCATCGGGACTTAATACTACCGGGATCTTCCCTTTTATTTTTGATGGTTTATACAACGATCCGTTGATGTATAAACCCGGTAAAATTTCAATGGCTATGTTCTCTACCGTATAACCATTAAATATTCTTTTTGGGGTGATGATAGGTTTTGAAGCTGATTTTGCGGGTAAAGGCCATAACTCCAAAGCTTTATATAGTTGTGGTTTAAGTAAAACTTTGCGCTGTTCCCAGCTTGCTTTATCGTGATACTGCGATGCAATACGATCCAACTCTTTCCAGCCGTCAGTAACCGTCCAGCGGAAATATTCGTACTCTTTTAACTTATACTTGCCGGGGCCCTCTTTATTTACTTTCAGATCGAGCGGGGTAAGTACATTAGCCAGGGTAGTATCCACATCCGGCCGGAAACGCCACTCTGCATAGTTTACCCATTTATCCTGAACCTGGGCATCGGTGTATTTAATCTTTACATGATACCTGTCCTGGATCACATCAAGTACTTCCTTTAATGACTTTTTGTACAGGCCATCCGTGGTTTGCTGAGCACCGGCTGTGTAAAACAGCAATGTAAAGCAGCCTATGAGTATACCGGTTAATTTTTTCATCACGTTTCTCCTTTAAAGATCTTTAGCATCTCCTGTTGTTGCCGAGGGGGCTGTGTATCCATCAATCTTAGGCCACACACCGTCTTTTATTTCTTTCAGATCTATTTTTTGGGGATCGATCACTACATGTTTTATTTTTTGCCTGCGCCAGGTATAAACCACGTGCACCAGCCCATCTGCCGACTGGATTACCGAGGGATAAGAATACTGGCTGATTGGCGAATCTTCCAGTATAGCGGCAGCATACCAGTCAACCCCATCTTTTGATACAGCCACGTTTAAAGGCGTACGGGCGCCTTTTGCCAGTGTTCCCGGCGGTAATACATGGTTATAAACCAAAAGCTGCCTGCCGTCCTTTAACGTCACCGCATCGGTGCCCGAGTTGTTGTTTGGCAAGGTTGTTTTTTCGAGCGGCGACCAGGTTTGCCCTTTGTCTTTAGACCAGGCCATGAGTATCGCCCGGTTCTGGCTACGGCAAAGTACCTGCAACCTGCCATCTTTATGGATCAGGATACTGGGCTGGATAGCTTTTAGCTCTTTACCATCACTAATAGGGCCTATCATTGTCCAGGTTTTGCCAAAATCACTACTGGCTTCAAAATGCACCTGCCAGGCTTTACCCTCGGTACTTACCGGGCTTAGCAATGTGCCATCCTTCAGTAAAACCGGTTTGTTTTTAATCGGGCCCAAAAAGCTATCCGGCAAAGCGGTTTGCGCCGACCAGCTAATCCCTCCATCGCCCGATGTTTTCATATACCCCTTCCACTTTGCAGGACTGGGGCCAATTTTATAAAACAACAACAGCTTACCACCCGGAACCTGGTAAAGCACGGGGTTCCAGCAGGCGTAGCGTAAAGTATCGTTCTGTATGCCGTTGGCCACATTAATGCCTTCGGTCCATTTGCCGTTAACCAACCTGCTTACCCAGATACAAACATCGGGGTTACGTTCTTTTGTACCACCAAACCAGGATGCCACGAGGCCTTTTGGTGTTTCGGCAATAGTGGCTGCATGGCATTCGGGATAAGGTGCTTTATCGTAAATAAATTCATCCTTTACAATGCTTTTGCGCCAGGGATTAGTTTGGGCAAATGTTTCGCCGGCTATTGTGCAGGCGCTTAATATGATCAGCAAGATTTTCTTATACATAGCTATTATATTTATTGAGCTGTTTTCTTTGCCGCATCCGCAGATTTTTTAGCTTTAACAGCATCTACATAAGCTTTAAATAACTGGTGCCAGTTACGGCCATTATTGTTGAGGTATTGCTCGTTTTTGGTTTTGTAGATCTCAAAAATGGCCGAAATCTGTTTAATATTTTTAAAATCAACCGCCTGCTCGCGTGCCTGCTTTAAATTGGCCAGTATGGTTGCTTCTTCAACCGGTGTCAGATCGGTAACGATGGCTTTGTAACCTGCCAGTGTAAAAGCCACCTTGCCAATGGTATATTTATCCAGTATCGCTTCTACCTGCTCTTCATTAAGATCTTTGCGCAGACCGGTCATCAGGTTTTCATGGACCGATTTTGGCAGGGATGAATTGATGATGATCTGCCGGTCCATAGTGCTCAATGGTTTGCCGGTAGCCGGATCAATCCCGGCAGGTACAGATTCGTACGAGTGGCTATTGTTCCAATCCCGGATAGCTTTCAGGTGCGCAGTCACTACGGTTTTTACCCGTGAAGCTTTCGCGGTATCATTAAGAGTGAATGAGTTTATCCAATCCGTAGCCTTTTTATCAATTTCTGCATCAGCTTTGGCCAGTGATTCCGGTGATTGGGACTGTTTTATTACCGATTGATCCTGTGCCTTACTTAGGGTTGATGTTGCAAGCAATACGGCCATACCCACAATGTTTAATATTTTCATGTTTTTACTCATTAGATAGGTAGATTTAACTTTTAACTTCAAAATTGTAACTGCCGGATCCTATCCGGAAAATAGCCCGGCCGCCTTCCATTTTTACCAGTTTAATATCTTTTATGGCATCCGCTGCCTGCCCCGATTCGGTTACAGCCTTGCCGGTTGCCGCTGGTATGTATACTAAAGCTTTACTATTGGGTGGTATGACTATATGCCAGGTAAAATGACCTTTATTATTTGTCCAGTTACTTTTAACCACACCATATGGTGTTTCATACGAGGCATTTACACTATTCAATTGACTTATTACCGGAGGTATCATCACCATTTCTTTAAAACCCGCGTTAACAGTTTTAATACCGGCCAGGTCCTGGTAAAACCATGCTACCAGGTCGCCAAGCAGCATAATATGGTTATGCGAATTCATGGCCGGGTTGGCGGTATCGCCGTTCCATAGCTCCCATATGGTGGTGGCGCCATGCTTCACCATATAGCCCCAGCTTGGATAATCATCGTTAGAAGCGATGCGATAAGCAAGATCAGGCCTTCCGTATTCGGTAAGCCCACGCATAAGCCATTGTGTACCGATAACCCCGGTACTGATGTGGCCGTTTGCATCGTTTTGAATTTTATCAACTATGTTTTTAAAAACCGCTTTGCTGCCTGCTGTGGGTGTGATACCAAAATACAAAGGCAGCAAATTGGCGGTAACAGTATTGTTAGCATATCGAAAGTTTTTTTTATCAAGATATTTTTGATTGAAAGCATTGCCTACCTTTAGTTTCAAGGCGGCAAAGGCCTGTGCATCGGCAGGTTTATGGAGCAGTTTGGCAAACTTTTGCATCAATCCCGACAGGTGATAATAATATGCTGTCGCGATAAGCTGCCCATCAGTATTGCGGGAAGAATCTTTAGAGTGGATCAGTTCCGGCGATTCGGGTGGTACACACCAGTCGCCGTATTTATCCTTGGTCACCATATAATCCTTCATGTATTTTAGGCGCATATAATCCATCCATTTTTTCATGGAGGCATAGTGCTTTTCAATGGGCGCCTTATCGGCAAACTGGCGGTAAAGCATATCAGCAACCAGTATGTAGGTGCCCGGCCAAGTCATGTTATCGCTGTAATAATTCCAATAGGCCGGGGCAACATCGGATATGGCACCATCCGGCTTTTGCGATTGAGCAATATCATCCAGCCATTTGGCGTACAGGTTACCATTGGCAAATACAAAGCTTTCGCCAAGAGAGCCTACCGCGCGGTCGCCAAGCCAGGGCATCCGCTCGTTACGCTGCGGGCAATCAACAGGCATGCCTTTGTAATTACTTAATATGCCCCAATAAGCGTTATGATAGATCTGATTGATGAGCGGATTGGATGTTTCAAAATGCCCGGTTGTAGCCATGGCATCATAAACTACCTCTCCCTCAAAATCGGCCAATCCGGGCTTGCCGGGGTAACCGCTGATCTCCACATACCTGAACCCATGGTATACAAATGCCGGGCGCCAGCTTTCATCTTCGCCGCCTTTCAGGGTGTAAACATCCGTTACTTTGGCATCGCGCAGGTTGGCTACATACAGTTCGCCATTGGGCTGTAGGGTTTCGGCATAGCGCAGGGCTACTTTATCGCCACGTTTGCCTTTTACATGCATTTTTACCCAGCCCGCAAAATTCTGCCCCATATCCATAATCCAGGTGCCCGGTTTAAGCTGATTTATGCTGACTGGCTTTACCGTATCCATAACTTTAATGGGTTCATTCACTTGGGCCTCTACCCTGCCTCCAGGCGCTTCAACCAGTTCGGCCTTTAGCCATTTGCTGTCGTCGAAGCCGGTGTTGTTCCATCCTGGCATCTCTTTGGTGGCATCGTATTCTTCGCCATCGTATTCATTATTGGTGCGGATTGGACCATCAGCTGTAAACTTCCAGCTGTTATCGCTCACAGTTAATTGCCGGGTGCCATCGGTATACTCTACCTCTAACTGTAGCAGCATTTTGGGGAAACCAAATTCCTTAATTTTTTTTGGTTTGTATTTGGGGCGCATGGTAAAAAACCTGCCGTTGCCCAGTACCGTTGCAACAGCGTTTGCACCTGTTTTTATTGCATTGGTAACATCAAAAGTATTGTATTTAACAGACTGGGTATAATCGGTAGGTGGCCCGGCAAGCACCTGGTCGCCTATAATGTTACCATTTATATAAAGTTCATAATGACCTAAACCAATGATATATATGGTAGCTTTTTTTACAGCAGGCTTTACATCAAACTGTTTATGGTAATAACGTGCCGACAGGCGGGAGAATTTAGAAACACTATCCCAGGCGAAGCCGCCGTCATGGCCTATCCAGCGGGCTTTCCAGTCGGTAGTATTTAGCAAACCTTCGCTCCACATGGCCGGTTGGCTCCACTGGCTTTCGCCTTTATTGGTCCATACTTTAACTTTCCAGTAACAGGCTGTACGACTAATTAATGCCTTACCAGCATAGTTAATCATGATGGATTCACCCGAATTTACACGACGCGAATCCCAAAGATCGCCCACATTGGCGGCCAGTTTTGCCGGGGTTGATGCAACCAGTACCCGGTAAGCTGTTTGATTAATATTACGCCCCTCTCCCGTTATCTGCCAGCTTAACCTTGGATGGATAGTTTCAATCCCCAGCGGATTGTGCAGCATTTCGCAGCGCAGGTTTTGCGTGGCAATACCGGCCAGGCACTTATACGTTGAGAGTATAAATATCAGCAGGGCGATATGTGCGCGTTTACTCATCTGCCCGAAAAATCAAAGTATAACGTTAACGGCAAAGCCATATCTATATCCTTGTAATAATCAAAGTATTTGTTGGGGAAGCCCTGTGCACCTAATTTATCGGGCTTTTGAGATTTTGTGCCAATCGGACTGATGCCATGCATAAACGATATATCTCCCGATGGGAACGCAGGCGCCGTGTTGTACACTTTTTTGGGATTAGCCGGTGTAAACAGGCGCATAAATACATCACGGTTATCACAAACAATAGTGATTGGGCCGGCATTGGCGTTTAACCTCATCCAGTACAGGTTGGCATAATATCCCTTAAATTCGGGGTACTCAATTTTTGGCTCGCCGGTTATGGTATTGTTATACTGTTTATCCCAAACGCCCAACGAGTTACCTTTCAGCCGGTTTTTCCAAACACGGTAAGGGCCGCTGCCCATATATTGTACCCCTTTAACATCCTTTTCGGGATAAGAAAAACTTACGCCCAACAGGTTACCTTCTTCGCCAATGGGCCAGTATTTTACATCCAGCTTTACCCAGCCCGATGGGTACATGGTCCATTTGAGTTTTGCCATATTGGCTTTGGGTTCAAAAGCTGCTTCAACTATTAAAGTATCGCCCTGGTAGTGGTAGCTCAGCTTTTTAAAGCCTGTTTTCTCACCGCCTTCAGCCAATACGGGGCCGTTATTAAATGGAATTTCGCCCCCGCTGTTACTTACCTTTTTCAGTACACCCGTGTTACGGTTAAACTCCAATTGAATGCCATTGCCATTGGCCACTTTGTAAAGCGAGTCGGTTTCGGTAACGGTTATCTTGTGATTCCCAGGTTTATATATAATACGCCCTACAAAGTCATGAGGCATTTTAATGGGGAAACTCCAGGTAAACAATTCTCTTTTGTGAGGATCAATGGCAGTTATGTATAATACCTCGTAATCCTGCCAGTTTTTAGGTAAATCAAATTGCAAATTGCCGTATTGGCCCGGTGCTACATTGGGTGAAGTTATCGGTCCGGTTTGTGAGGTGGCCTGTGGCGTGGGGTGCTGCCACGCATCATTAAACTTAACCAGCTTATAGCTAAATGTACACTGTTTTAAATTGGTATATAGATACCTGTTCTCGAGTCTCAGGTTACCATTAAATGCAGGGGTAATTTCCCGCGGCTCCAGGCGTACAGGACACCAGATTTCCTTGACGGTGTAATAACTACCTTCCTTTTCGTGGTACGGCCCTACAATGCCATCCGCGGCATGATCACCATCAGAGTCAAGCTCATTATTTTTATCGGTGCGCACCACATCTTCATCTGCAAAATCCCAGATAAACCCACCAGCCGAAAGCGGCGTATGGTACATCAGTTCCCAAAAGTCATCTAAACCGGCGCCAGCACCTCCATCGTAAAGACCGTGCAAAAACTCGGTTGGGAAAGTCACATCGTGCCCGTGTAAATTAGTGCCGGTACCATAATCATAGTTGATATAGTGCTGCGTGTTTGTGCCCCTGAAAACTGCCCATGGGTGGATGAGCAGCCGCTTCTGGATATCCAGGTCGTCAAAAAAATGGTCGAGATCAAAGTTAAATCCACCTTCATTCCCATTATCCCAGATAACTATTGATGGATGGTTTACATCTTTCGCTATCATTTCCTTCGCCAGCTTAGAACCCACTTCCGTATCGTAATGACCGTGCCAGCCGGTAAGTTCATCCAAAACAAAAAGACCAAGTGAATCGCAGGCATCTAAAAAATGATCATCGGGCGGATAGTGCGACATGCGCACGGCATTCATGTTCATATCCTTCATGAGCATGATATCATCAATGCTTTGCTTTTTGTTCATTGCCCTGCCGGTTGTGGGCCAGAACGAGTGGCGGTTAACGCCTTTAAACTTGATCTTTACGTTATTTACATAAATACCGTCGTGCTGGCGCAACTCCACCGTTCTGAAACCGAAGCGTTGCTTTACCGTATGCACCGCTTTACCGGCCTGGTTTAGGGTAAACACCACATTATACAAGTTTGGAAACTCCGGCGACCACAACAGCGGCGATGCGACCCTGGTGGTGAGATTCACCAGGGTATCGCCGGTATTTACATTCGTTTTGAAGACCGCAGCAACTTTTTGCCCCTTAAGGTTATATACCTGCCCGGTTATTGTTCCCGCTTTAACTAATGATAACTTTAGCGCGGCTGTTAGCTTGCCATCAGCTTTGGCGTCAATGGCATAATGTTCAATGTGAGCTTTGGGAAAAGCTTCGAGGAACACCGGCCTGAAAATACCACCGAACACCCAAAAATCGCCTTTTCTTTCAGCCGCATTTACGGATGCATTGGCAGATTGCTTGGAAACGGTTACTTCCAGCAGGTTGGCTTTGCCATAATTAAGCAAACTGCTGATATCATATTTAAAACGATAGAACGATCCCTGGTGAATTGTCCCCGCAGATCTGCCGTTCAGTTTCACTTCGGTATCTGTCATGGAGCCATCAAAAACTATGTTGATGCTTTTACCTTGCCATGCAGCCGGAACTGTAAACTCATATTTGTACAAGCCCTGTTCCTTTCCCTTCAGGCTATCCTTTGCAAGCCCGTAATTGTATTTGCCAAAGCCCTGTAATTCCCAGTTAGATGGAACGGGGATGGTTGTCCATTTGCCCGAATTGCGACCTTCAGTACAGAAAAACTGCCAGTTAACGGTATGATCGCTACCCGTGCCCGATAAATATACCTTTTGTGTTTCCTGCGCGCGGGCAGTTATCCCGCTTAGCAGTAACAGGGCATAGGTATATATTTTAAAACAGGCAGATGTCATGGCAATCAGTTTGTAGTAGGTGTAAATTTTAGCGGATTATCCGTTCGGAATGGCGCGGCAGGTAATCCGTTCTTGTTATAGAAATTGGGCTGGGCCGATTCCGACCAGGCAAAACGTGCAGCTACAGGAGAGGCTACGCCATCCGCAGAAACTTCCACCGTATTACCTTTGATGGCAGCAATGGCCGGTACAAATCTTCCATCCTGACCGCATATAGTAAAATAGGTAAGCGGTTTACCGTCATGACTAACCAACCCATTACCTGCATGTTTAAAACTCAGGATGATCTTATTACCGGTGATTTTCATGCTTTTATACATCGGTCCGCAGAAAACAAGCTTTTTCTGTCCGTAAGTATTGGCTAATGCCTGTAATTCCAGTCTGCGGCCAACCTCCCACTTAAATGGCGGGTGAATGTTTTTAAGATCATCGTTCAAATCGGTAGTGATGATCATACCTGTATGGGGGATCTGTAAAGCCATGGTTTGGGCTTCTCTTAATTCGGGTTCCGTGAGCTCAGTATAAGGCACCGCTCCTTTACTTTGCGAATAATAAAAGGGTGCTATCTGCACATAGTAAAATGGCAGGCCTTTGTTGTTCCAGCTTTTACGCCAGTTATTGATGAGCGCCTCCATTTTATAGGTGTAACTAATGGTTTCACCCAAATAGCAGTTGCTTTCGCCCTGGTACCATAAAAAACCTTTAAGCGCAAACGGCGCCAGCGGCGCAATCATTTTGATGTAGAATTTACCGGGATCACCCTCAATTTTAATGTTATTGGTTTTAAAATATGGGATAGCATCAAAAGCTTCCTGTGGCGCCCATGGCTCAATACGGCTGCCGCTTACTGCCGATGAAATGATACCAACAGGCACTTTCAGATCATGATTAAGATTTTTGGCGAAGAAATATCCCACCGCCGAAAAAGCACGTAAAGCTGAATCCTCCGCGACGCTCCAGCCAGAATGAGTGGAATCGGGCTTCTGCAGGTTTTTTTGGGTGACTAAAAAGAGCCTGATCTGTGGGTTATGGGCTCTATCCAGTTCATCAACCGGCGAATTTACTGTACTGGTATCGGGCTTT
Organism: Mucilaginibacter sp. P2_A5; assembly: GCF_056404995.1. Taxonomy (NCBI): domain Bacteria; kingdom Pseudomonadati; phylum Bacteroidota; class Sphingobacteriia; order Sphingobacteriales; family Sphingobacteriaceae; genus Mucilaginibacter; species Mucilaginibacter sp. P2_A5. The sequence continues at coordinate 48,432 of NZ_JBFUCY010000019.1, read as the reverse complement.
TTAACCTTGCTGTTCTTGCGCATTTCATACTGCATGTTGGACTGGCCCGAGCATAGCCACACCTCGCCTACCAGGATATCTGTAAGCTTTATAGTATTGGTGCCGGCGATGATTAACGTGGACGGATTTGCCGAAGCAGGCATCGGTTTAAGCGTAACTATCCATTTACCGGTAGCATCCGCAATCGCCGTTTTGGTTTGACCGTTAAACTTAACTGTTACCCTTTCGCCTGCTTTGGCGGTACCCCAGACGGGAACAGGCTGATTGCGCTGCAATACCATGCCGTTACCTAATATTTTAGGCAAAACAACCTGGGCTATACTGCCTGTAAAACAGAATAAGCTCATAATCAAACAGCAAAATATAGCTCTGCTACCCATTCCTAATAATTGCCTGTTTTAAATGATTTGATATAATAAACCGCGGATTTAGCAGATTCGCCTGCTTTTGGCAGGTCGTAGTTTTGATCCGTTGGTGTGTCTGTATCGGGGAAACGCCGTACCTCGCCTGTGCGAAAAACAACACGGTTAACGCTTAATACCGGGGCAAAAAACAAGGCAGTAAGCACATCCTTGCCGTTTACATTCATGGTATAAAAACGGGTATTGGTGTTTAATTTCAGGATGATATGATAAGGTTTGCCTGCCTCATATTTCATAATGTTTTTATCACGGTATCCCGCCTTGGTCCTAAACTGCCCCGCCGAATCAAGTGTGAGCCTGATGGCGGCACTGCCCTTTTCGTCCTGGAACTCTATATCAAGCATACCAGCATTATTTTGCCCTGGGATGATGGTAAAATCGGCGATTAACTTTTTAGATACAGGCACCACGCGTTCCGCTTTGGCATAATCAAAAGGGTCGTTGTCCTTCAGGGTAAGACTTTTTTCGCCATCCGGAGCTTTTTCAATAGTTGCAGGAGCCCATTGAGGGCTGTAAGTATTCCACAGTTCCAGCTCTTTACCGGCAGGTATCTCATTAAATACTTCGTTGGCATGTGCACCGGCTATTTCGGTTAGGGGTACAGGTATTGATGAAACCCAGATGTCCTCCTTATTCATACTGTAAGTGACCCACAGCTTACCATCGGGTGGGCTACCGTTGCCTTCTTCTATCCCGCGCACATATTGCGGCCCGTATGATTTATAGGCGCCGCCATACCGCATTGCCGAAATTTCGCCGTTAACCAGTAACAGGTTTTTATAATTGAGCCCATCATCACTAACCGAAACAGCCAGCGGCCACCTGAATTCGGAAGGGTTATAAACGGTTGCATATTTACCATCGAATGTGCGCTGCCCCCATATTTTGGCATTGCTGTTCACAAAGCGTGGCGCACGTGCAGCATTTGCAGGCCAGGTTTTACCATTATCGGTACTGATGGCTGTTAGGGCATATTTCCATAAGCCGACTACCCGGCCATCGGGCAGGTGATAAAAATTGAAAGCCTTATAGTCTTTATGCAACGGTATTAAAGGATCTTTTTTATCGGTTTCTTCTACCCACTGCATCATCATTAAGGGATTAGCCATCAACTCGTCACAGGCCTGTACAAAGCCTTTGTCTTTACTTGTTTTATAAAAGGGATAGCTTGTGTTTTTCTCGTTCCATTTAGGGTTGTAATGAATAAAGTAGATAGGCCCGTATTTCCCGTTTGGTAAAACTTCGCGCACCACACGCCCAATCCCCTGCCCATCATTGGGGTCATCATGTCCATCCAAACAAATACCATAAAAGCCCAGCACCAGCAAGCGTTTTGATTTGGCGGTATAAAAGCCCATACGCTGGTGCATTACCGAATACAGGTTATTTGCCACGCCAGGATGCCCTTCTTTTGTAGTACCATCGGGTATTTTATAGGGAGGAAAAACAAGGGTTGGTTTCGACCAGTTTTGCCCGTTGGCAGATGTGATCACCAATGTTTGGCCGGGGGGCGCGCTCTCTCCTACCTTATCACTCAAATACTCAACATAAAAAGTATTGTTCCAGTAGGCCAGCATAGGCGCATGGTTATAAGTAAACCCAAAGCCATCGGCAAGTTCGGGATGTTCCCGGTTGGCCCTCAAAATCTGCGTACTATGCACCCCCACTACCGGAGTTAACTGCCCGTGATGGTAATCAACATTAACTATTGTATTGCCGGTGTAGCGTACTGTATCCTGTGCTTGCGCGGTATAAGCAATTAATGTAAATAGTAGTATATTGATGATCTTGTTCATGTTAGCTTCTGTCGTTTTTCAACTGTGCTTCCTTTAGCAGTAAATCCAGTTGTTTTTTGGTCACTTTAAAAACAGTCCCGTGTTTATGCCCTTCGGGTACCTTTACACTATCTGATACATCAGTAAAAGTTTTAAAATCGGTAGTGCGCATAGCGCCATATCTTTTTAACCTGTATGAGTCATAGTACACAAGCCAGTTGTTACCCGCTTTTGTTAAAGATGGGCCTTCGCTGTACGTTTCGGTAAAGCGTTTGGTATAGTTGCTGTATGGCCCCAATGGGTTGTTACTAAATGCAACCAGGACATTGCGGTTGGGCCGGGTATTATCCTTCATTACCAGGATATAATCATTTTTGGCCCGCTTTACAATTTCAGCATCAATTACACTAAAGCCTGGATCGAGGAATAGTTTAGTTGGCGTAAACGCTTTAAAATCCCTGGTTGTGGTATAATACAGGCGGTGGTTATTGTTCTCGTCCTCCTGCCCTTTAGGGAAACGATTGGGTACTGTTGATGCCCAAACGATAATAAACCGGTTTGCTTCATCATCATAAAACAATTCGGGCGCCCAGGCATTAACAGCGGTCGGTTCGTATTCCATCACATTAATGTGTTGCTGTGCCGACCAATGTACCAGGTCAGTTGAGCTGGCATAGCCAATACCCTTATCATCCTTCCAGCCGGTTGTCCACACCAGGTGGTAAACGCCATCCGGACCCTGGGCAATGGATGGGTCGCGCATGATTTTCGCCTGGCCGGCATCCGGTTTTAAAAATACATGGTTAAGGTCTGTCCAGTGCCAGGCATCGTAGCTGTATAAAAACCGGAGCCCTTCATTGGCAGGTTCATGAAACGAGGAGAAAATGTATACGCTTTTACCTGCCTTGCATGATACCATCATAACAAAGGCAAATAACAACGTTACGTATTTAACTAATCGGTTCATGTTTTATCTCAGGTTTATATAGCGTCAATGATCAGTACCCAATCATTGCCATTTGTTTTTTGGCCGGGAGGATTGAATTTAAGTGTTTTTGCTTTGGTAAACGTGCCTATTGCTGTAACTTGTCCGTTACGCGGGTTAAACCAGGATGCTTTTATCTTTGCTCCCGTTAATTGCCCGGTATTCACATTAATTTCTCTGCCGGTGTAGGTATAAATAAATGCATAGTTTTTACCACGGGTAGCTATAAGCCGGTTATATTTTTTGCCCTGCGGTCCTGCAATAAGTGACTGATCGGGCACCCTGTCGAAATATGACCGCGATAACATCAGTTTTTTAAGGTAGATCATTTGCCTGGCGCCGGGATCATTTATAGACTTGTACCAATATCCCTTTGAGCCGTAAGCGCTGTTTTTATCTGTTGGCTTGTGCATTTGCATTACATCATTATGGCCATAGGTATAACCGCAGCTACCGGCAAATACCGACCAGTAACCATATCGCCTTACATCGGCATCCGTCCACCTTGGCAATTTGAGATCATGCAATCCATAGGGAATTTTCTCATAGGATGGTTCGGCATCAAGTGTAGGTTTTACGGGCGTTTTGGCATAGTCAACCTGCACGTATTTCCAGTTATCCTCGCCATACTTTAAGTCTTTTTTTGAGGTATCCTGGGCATAGGTACGATGACCGGATTGGAAGCAATTAAAACTTAACCAGGGCTGCTCATGAAACCAGGTTGATGATTGTGTACGCCCGCGGGGGTGGTACGTAATGAGGTGTGCTGTATCAAGGTCGTGCAGCGTATTTCCAATGGCATTCCATGTTTTCAGTGAGTCGGTACCGGCTATATCCCCACCGTTCATCCAGATGATGTTTGAACGGTCGCGGTATCTTTTGGCTAAAAATTCAGCATAAATTTTGGCTTTAGCTGCGCTGATATGATCTTCTTTAACTACCGATCCCCATACAGGCACCAAGGCAATGTAAAGCCCTTTTTCGGCAGCTTTACTGATTATCCAGTCAATATGATCCCAATAATCGTATTCATCACCCTTGCCAAAGGTATTGCCGGGCGTTACTTTAGGCTGGGCGATATTTTTATTACTTAAGGCCGAGTCGCCATAGGCATTTGTTTCTTTAATGCTATGTACAACCATAACCTGTATCACGTTAAAGCCTTGCTTGCTCCGGGTATCCAGGTATTGTTCGGCTTCTTCCCTGTTCATCTTCGAAAACAGGAGCCAGCCGGTATCGCCCAACCAGAAAAAAGGTTTGCCGCCTGCTGTAAAGTACCGGTGGTTTGCAGCTATTTTTAAAACCGGCATAGCCGTTTCATTACTTTTGAACGAGAAAAGCAAACAAGAGATGATACCTATTAAAACAATCTTTTTAAACATAATTATTTTTTACTCATCAGCCATAAAATGGCAGTCCCGGCGTTCGGGTTCTTTATTTCGGCACCATTACCTCCTTTTACCTGCTGGTCGCCGGGCAAAATTTGGCCGGTTTGGGGATCTATCCATTGCGCTTTGTAACTGATATTGGCAGGCAGATTCAAACGAACTGCCTTATCAGTACTATTGTAAACAATGTACCCTTTGGCAGAGCTTAATGCCCATTGATCTTTTGGCGTGCCGGGCAGCTCCACAGGCTTCATGCTGCTTGCCGCAGTTAAAAATTGTTTATCTGTACCGGCAGGTAATACCGGCAATGAGCCTCCGGCTATAAATACGGCCCAGCCAAAACGGTCATAGCCATCGGCAGAAAAAAGCACAGCCTTACCGGGGTATTTGGTGCGGTATTCATGCACGGCACGGTAAACCTGCTCAAAAGATGTTGCTTTGGGTTTTAAAATACGTGCCTGCTGGCGTGGCGCAAGGCTTTGCCCGCCGATAGGTTCATATGCAGCGCCATTGGCCTGATAATACCAATAACGAATATCGATCACGTTGATAACCGATGCTTTTGAAGGATCGGCCAGGATAGCGTCCTGCACATCCTTTGTGGCGCTAAGGCCAATAATTTCTTTCTTTTTATGAGTAGCTTCCCATTGTTTAATGGTTTCTACCCAAAATTGCATAAAATGAAGCGGGCCGGTGAATTCTTCCCCCATAAATTGAATTACACCGTTATTGCCCGCAAAATTATCCATGCATTTATTAATATAAGCCTGGTGAAGTTTACGCCTCACTGGGTTGGTTTCATCATAAAACTGTTCGGCCATAAACTGGCGCTTATCTCCCGCGTAAGGTACCGGTTCGGGGAAGCCACTACCGTTGATGTTGTTGGCGGTGCGCCACGGAAAATCGGTATAGTGCGCGCCTGCCTCGATAATGTTATGCTGAAAATAGTTTTGGTGCACCAGTACCAGCCCCTTCTGATCGGCCAGGTCGGCAAACTGTTTTAAACGGCTCCAGTACCAGGTGTTGTATTTGGTGAGATCGTATTTGCTTAAGCCATCGTAGGCTAACTCTTTACCGCTACGGGCAAAAGGCAGTTCATAAAATGGCGCCCAAACGTCGCCATCCATCCGGCGGATGCGTTCATGGTCATCCCGGCGGCGATCATACCATAAACCGTAATTGTGCTCAAAGGCTACAATGTTATCTTTAAGCATCCTGTTGCACACTTCATCCAGGTCATCAGTAAGCCCGGTTCCCGTTTGGCCGGGTACCCAGCGGGTAATGGCGGGTTTGGCCTCTTTTTCGGTATAATCAGGGTGAACAGTGCCGCTCCACCAGGGAGTTTGCGCATGTTTGCCGGCAAGCACAGTATTGCCGCGTACCAGCCAGCCATTTTCAACACTCATTTTTGGAGCTGCAGCAATAGTGCCGGTTGGCTTATATCCTATTTGGTCGATTGTTTTTACACCAGCGGATGAAGTGTTTATCGAATTTCTTTGAGGGGCCTGGTTTATCCAGTCGCTTATGGTTATTGCCGGTTTCCTGGCAGCAGCCATTAGCGCGGCAGCCTGCTCAACAGTCGGGCTGCTCGACGGCTCTGTTGCAGCATATAAAATATCCGCTTGTTTACTTACATCTTTATTTAACCGGTTTACCAATTGCGCATAATAAAAGCTGCGCGGGTTAATAGTGCTATTGGATTCTTCCCAATAGCCGTCGCCGGCAAATTGTGCCCAGGTGCCAAAAGCCCAATTTTGCGCTGTTGGCGGCTGGTAACAATCCACACGGGCAGCGGTACAGTTCCAGAATAAGCTATTGGCTGCACTCCATCCCGCTCCCTGCCCATCCTGCCCACGGTTCATATAACTTAGTGCTTGCGCGTCAATATTTACTACATCAAACAAAATACCTGATGCCCAGCTATCAATTGACCCGCTAAAACTGTAAGGCTGAATTGACATACATTGTACAAAGGCATTTGGACCAGGGGCGCAATATCCCGTTGCGAAATCATGATACCCCTGTTCTGAATATGAACGCTGGAACAGGGTTTGCCCGCCCATGGTGAAAAAGGTATTACGGCGTTGCCCTCCTATTTCTGATACCGGGGCAAGTGATCTGCAATCTTCAACGGTAATACGGTTACCTGTAGGTGCAATAAATACCGCCGAACCCGCAAAATGCTCAAAGGTTACCTGGCGCACCCAGGCATCAGTAACATTTTCCATGGTGATGGCCATCCAGCGGTGCGCTTCGTCCTTTGGGTTTGATGCTTCATAAGCCGACCGCAGTTTTAAATTTTCAATACCCACCTGCGCTATTCTGCCCGGCCATTTATAGGTTGCTATAAGGCCGCCGCCATAGGCTGTATCTAAAGCCGCGGTAAGCGGTGCGTCAAGAGTAATAGTGTTGCCATCAACGGCAATTATCTTTCGGTCCCAGTAAATATCGCGTTCGCCGGGTTTCCAGGCTAATGCGGTAAGGCCGCCGCCAAAATGATCTGTTTTGATGGCATTGATCCAGGCCTGGGTGCTGGGCCTGTGTACCCTAACCATATCACCGGTTTTAACATCAGTGCCTGCAGCAATGTGTAATGTATTAGCATTCACAGGCACATAAGCATCTGTAATTTTAATTTCCTTATCGGTTTGCCTGTTGTTTTTACCCGAAACATGGATAAAAGTTTCCCTGTCTGTTCCGGCAGCCAGTAATATGGTTCCGTTTGAATCCATGCCACTTCCGCGTAATATTATACCCGTGGCATTTATTTTAAGGCTGCCATTAAGCTTGTATATCCCCTTATTAAGCAATACAGCGCCGCGAATACCATCCTTACCGGCGGGCAATCCCGCCACATAATCCAACGCGGCCTGGATCCTCAATGTGGCATCTCCAGGCTTTATCGGAACGACAACCCGCACCGGAGCAACAGGAATTGGCTGTTCTGAAGCCATGTACCCGCAATAAGAGTAATCGGGAATGCGATCGCCATTGGCGGCAACAGCATAGATCAGCTTCCCGTTTTTATCAGCAGCAACAGGCGACTGTGGTTTATCCTGCTTCCTTTTTTGAGCAAACAAAGGAGCATGCAAAAGCATGCTCCCCACCAACATATAAATAAACCTATTGAACCCAAATCCTGACATTAGTACTGTTATAATTATTTCAAGGTAGCTAACTTCTTTTCGCCTTTCATCGCTACGGTATTTAAATATACTTCTATATTGGTATAGCCACCGCCATTTTTAGCAGGCAGGGCCGAATCATTACCATCTTTAGGATTTAAGCCATGTTTTGTTTCCCAATCATCTGGCAAGCCATCATTATCCGAATCTTTGAAAGGTGTACCTTTATAATCAGGATATCCGCCTACCTGCCATGGTGCAGTGATGATACCCAGTTTATATGAGTCTTTCGGTAATTTACGAACCTTAAACTGGTATGCAGTGTCGGTTTGCATTTCCTTATAAACAATTTTTCCTGTACGCGCCTGCTCTGTAATACGCACATCAACCGCGTCGCGTTTTGGCAGCGTTGCACCTGCATTGGCAATAACAAATTTGTAAGCATCCGTAGCCGACATAATAGTCAAGGGCGGCATAGGGAATGGCGTGTTTGAGCGCATGTAATCGGTATACTCGCCCGCATCAGGCAATTCTTTGCCTCCGGCTCCTTCAACCTGGATACCACCTTTCCACGGGTCTTTGGTAATTTCGGGATATCCTTCCATAATATTACCAACGGCGTATACACGACCAAAAAACTTTTCTTTCAATTTGCTCCTGCCCGATTCAGGTTTCAGGATCCTGTGGCCTACAGGCTCATTTTTTGGCGTTACCGGACCAGGTTTGAAATAATTATTGATTACATTATAGTTTGTTGTATAATCGCCGCCATCCATAGAGCGGTGGTGCCAGTTAAATACCACGTTGTTTACAAAATTGTAAACACCATTCCAGCCTACTGATGGATTACGACCGGTATTATCGGCCCAAAGGTTACGAATCAGCAAACTGTTTTCGCCGCCTGTGGTGCTGCCGAAAGCATGGTTCCAATAATCAAGCGATTCGGAATAGATACAGTTTTGGATGGTGATATTAACTGTTCCAAGCTTCTCCTCCTTTGAACCGTCGCCCGGATCAAACATATGCCTGTACATCGAAAAATTTTCATCTAAACCCCAGCTCGCCGATACGTGATCAACAATGATATTCCCAACCGGGTTACCGCCCAGGGCATCGTCCCTGCGGCCAACATTTGTTTCGCCACGACGGAAACGCATATAACGGATAATTACATCATGCGTATTTACCCAGAATGATTCGCCGGCAATACAAACACCGTCGCCCGGTGCAGTTTGCCCTTCAATGGTGATGTATGGCGCCCTCACTATAATGGGCGTTTTTATACGGATAATACCTGCAACATTAAATACTACTATGCGTGCGCCGCCTTTTTCGCAGGCGTCACGTAAGGTACCCGGACCGCTATCAGCAAGGCTTGTTACTACATATACCTTACCACCACGGCCACCAAAAGTAAATTTACCACCGCCCTCGGCACCGGGGAAAGCCGCCAGCTTTGCCTGCGGCAGATCTGATGGTCTGCCTGCCCAGGGCACATACACTTTACCGCGTCTTTGATCGGCCTTAATTATAGGAAGCGCAACCTGCCATGCAGAATCTGAACGGCGGGTAGCCTCTTTCATCAATGCTTCACTCTCGTCTTTTACTTTTTGGGGTACCTCCGGATATTGTGCAAAAGCCGGTTTAACAAATCCCAATGCTGCTGCCATTATAAATATAGCTGTGTGCTTTTTCATAGGTAAATTGAAATTATCCTTTTTAACTTAAAGTGGCAGCATTGCCGCCACTTTAATATTTTAACAATTATTGTAACGGGTCAAAAGTTCCGCCCCAGGTATTATTTTGTTCAATTTTTGGGTTATTTGTAATGGCAGAAGTAGGGATACCAAAAAAGTAATATTCGTCCTTCCAACTAATTGTATACCCATTATCCAGTTTTTTGGTATTCAGGGTAAAGTATTGGTATGCCTCATCGGCGGTTAAACCATCCCTGCCTGCAAACGGCGATACACTAAGACTTGTGGGCGCGGTTGCCGAATTAACATTCCATTGAACTCCGGTCCTCGTTTTGCCATTTAAGGTATTGGCAAACAGCTTCCTCCTACGCAGATCCCAGAAACGCTTACCTTCAAATGCAAATTCTATCTGGCGCTCAAACATAATGGCATTGATCATTTCAACCTGGCCCATGCCTGTTTTTAAGCCATACAAATTATCTGCTCCGGCCTCTACTCCGGCCCTTTTGCGTATTTGTACCAAAATATCATATGCTTCCGAAATTTTGTTAGTTGCGGCTGCGCATTCGGCCTGGTTTAACAGTACTTCTGCGTAGCGAATTTCCATCCAATCGGTACCCGCATATTGCACATTACTTTGTAACGACGTAGGATCAATGGCCTTACGGCAATAAAAACCTGTTGACGATGCCTTTGGTTCCACTGTACTAAATGTAGTTGGCTTGCTAAGATTTGGGTTGTAATAATATGTCCATAACCTGTAATTCAAATTATTGATGATATACCATGTACATCCGTTGTAGGCTATAGTTTTATCAAAGCGGGGGTCGCGGTTTTGGTAATAGGATTGATCGTTGTAAGCGTATTTCGAATCTGCAGGCAGCTTACCATCTTTCATCGGGTATGCTTTTACCATTTCCCAGGTGGGCTGGTTACTGCCGCCGCCGGTACCTAAATATGACGGTCTTGTAGAATTATCATAACCATTGCTCTTTTTGGTATCGGTGGTTAAGTTGTTATACCCTGTTACCAAAACAGCCTCGGGGTTATTCACTTCGGTAAACCACATATTTTCGTATGATGTATTTAAACCAAATCCGCCGGCCTGCAATAAAGCAATGGCCTGGGTATTTGCGGCATAAGCGGCTTCCCATCTTTCTGGTAAACTTGCCGGGTTAGCCGGATCACTTGGTCCTGCTGTTACAAATTGCGGGCTTGCCCAGGTTAACAATACACGGCCTTTAAATGCAGCGGCCGCTCCTGCTGTTATGCGGCCCCAATCAGAAGATGCGGCCCATTTTTTGGGTAGATATTTAATACAACTATCCAGGTCGGCACTGATTTGTTTAATACAATCAGATGTTTTATTACGGGGCAGTAAAGCAGCATCTTTTGCTTCCTGGCCAACAGCCTGCAATGGGGTTAATACCAATGGCACACCGCCATATAAACGTACCAGATCGAAATAACGGAAAGCACGAAGGAACAACGCCTGGGCACGCAGCCTGTTTTTGGTAGCTGCTGGTAAAGTTCCGGCATTAAGGTCCCTGATGAAAGTATTGATAAAACGAATTTTACCATAATTGTTAGTGACATTTACCGCGGTACCTATATCTCCAACGTCATTATTGGTAAGCGTCCCTCTAAAGAACTTGGTATCAGAATAAGATTCTTCCGATAGCGAGTTTGGATTGCCTATGGCCCCGCCGGTAACACCACCCCAATCGGGCAGGTTTGAATTGTATATGTAATTTAGGTTTAATACCGCCAAGGTTGAATCATTGAAGATCTGGCTTGCCACAGCATTGCCTTCGTCGACATTGTTAAGTACTTTTTTACAGCTTGTAATTACCGTTGCTAAACATATTACCGGTAATAATATTTTGTGAATTTTCATTTTGCTTTGATAATTAAAAACCAACATTTAAACCAAAAGATACCGTTTTGAGCGTGGGGTACACATTGTACGGAGTCGCGTTATCCCTGTATGTGAAAGGGTTATAAAAGTTAAACGGATTGGTTGCCACCGCGAATGCTTTTATGCTTGCTATGCCCATCTTTTTTGTCACAGCCGCAGGGAGCGTGTATGACAGGTTGATATTAGTTATTTTAAACGTGTACGAACTCCTGAACCAAAATGACGACGTTAAAGTATATGAATCTGCATAGTACGGCGCCGGATATGCTGCGTTTGAATTAGTAGGAGTCCAGTGGTCCGACCAAAACTCCGGCCGGTTATCGGTAGCCTTTGATAAGGCCCTTGCATCGCCTTCAACCAGGCTTTGGCCTCCAAACGACATGCCCATGGTCACGTTTAAATTTATTCCTTTATAGCCACCGCCAAAATTTAAGCCCAAACCGTAATGGTTGCTTGATTTATTGGTGAGGTAGTCCTGGTCCTCTTCGCCTATTTTACCATCAGGAGCAGTGTACTGGCCTGTGGCATCTTTAGGGCCACGTACATCCTGGTAGTACAACATTCCCGGGGCGGGCACCAGGCCATTAATCCGTACAGCATCCGGCGAAACGCCTGCTGCTGCAGCCATCTGTGCTTTTACGGCATCGGCCTGCTCCTGTGATCTGATCATACCCATGTAATGGTAACCCAATACACCCTTATCGCTTGGGCGTCCTGTTGCATCAAGGTAGGTGCCAATATTGCCAAGCGGCTGGTCAACTCTCAGGTTTTTATCGTCATACCATGATAAAAACGGGCTAAAGTTGTAGTGAAAATCTTTTCCTATCCTATCCTTCCAGCTAAGGGCAATCTCGTAACCAAATGTATTAACCGATGCAAAGTTTTCGGTTGGCGGCGCGGTGCCTATCAATACCGAAACTGACGATGTTAAACCCGATAACATGTTATACCTATGCGAGTAGTATCCATCTGCAGTTAACGAAAGACGGTTATCTAAAAACTGGGCGTCGATACCAAAGTTGGTGCTTAAATTACTGTCCCATGTGGTATTTGCATTTGCTATTACAACGTTTGGCGCAAAAGTGTTGCCCCTGTCGTTATTGCCGCCAAAAACGGCGCCCTTACCCGTTTCCAGCCTATAGTTTTCCTGGTACAAATAGGGCTTTGAGCTATCGTTGCCCAATAAACCAACTGATGCCCGAAATTTTAAGAAATTAACAAATTTGATATTGTTTTTGAAGAACCCTTCTTCTGACATTACCCAACCCAACGAACCCGAAGGAAAATAACCCCACTGGTGGCCGGGGGCAAAGTTATTGTTGGCGTCGGCACGGACCAGCAATTCAACAAGGTACTTATCGGCATAAGAGTAGTTTACACGACCCGCATAAGCCAGGCGGCCAAACTCCAACACCCTGCCATTTGCCTGATCGGTACTTTGGGCCCCGGTTGCAAACTGCATATTATCAAAGCCTCCTATTAACGTGCCTTCACGATAGGCCTGTAAGCTTTCGCCCGAATCGTGCTTTTGCTCAAATAGAGCAATGGCCGATAATTCATGTTTGCCAAAGCTGGCAGCATAAGTTAAATTACCATTTACCTGGTACACATTGGTAATGCCAGGGGTAAAACGTACTATATCACCATTTTTGGCCGAAATCACACTTTGAACATCTCCACCTACTATATGCTTATTTTCGCCCAGGTTGGTGAATGAGTACATGTTATACCTGGTACCGTATTGTTTGCTAAAATCGTTGTTGATATTGCGGTTGTAGCTTACATTAGCTTTCAAACCTTTTATAAAAGGGATTTCATATTCGACATTGGCCAAAACATTTAACATGGTTGTGTTTTGAGATGTGTAGTTATTTAACTTTTGTATCTCAAAAAAATTCGCTCCCTGAAACGATCCTGTATTTGATGCCTGCAGCACCGGTAAGCCGTTGTAATACATCGGCTGAAACTGCGGAATTGCCAGCAAAGATTTAAAATCGTTGTCCAGGCTTTCTGATCCCTGTTTAAAATAATACCTTTTGCTGTAATAGGTATCGCCGCTAAGTGATAAACCAATTTTTAAACCACTTGCTACTTTGGCATCGGCACTGGCCCTGAACGTGAATTTGTTGGTGCTGGCGCCTTTAAAATTTGAATTTTGTTGCGTGTAAGTACCGCCTGCAAAATAAGTTGCCTTCTCATTACCTCCGCTAACTGTTAAAGCATGGCGCATAATATATGATGATTGCCAGGCCTCTCTTAAGTGATCCGAACTGTTGTTGGCAAAATAATCTAATTCATCCGGGCTGTAGTAAGCGGCATCTTTTGTTGTACCGGTTCCTATAACACCTGTAGGCGATAAGGTATAGTTGTTTTTGGTTTGCTCGTAATCATTAAGATAGGTTGCCTGCTGCAAACCTGTCATCATTTGCGGCAGCTTAACCGCGTCAGATATTCCGTACGATCCGCTGTAGGTTACCTTAGGGGCACCTGACTGGCCACGTTTTGTTTTAACGATAACAACACCGTTTGCACCCAAAATCCCGTATATTGCTGCCGCGGCATCCTTTAATATCGAAATACTTTCAACCTCACTTGCATCAAGCAGGTTAAAATCACTAAGTGTTCTTTGATTATCATCGATGATAAATAAAGGATCGGTTTTACCATCTTTTGCAAAAAACACAGGGTTACGAATCTGTATTGTAGCGTTTTCGCCTGGCCTGGCAGTACCGCCGCTTACAGAAATATTGGGCAGTTGCCCCCGCAAGGCCGCAGCCAGGTTGGTTGTTGGTATATCCTGTATGTTTTTCATTTCCACAGTTGCAATTGCCCCCGTAAGATGCGCTTTCTTTTGTGTACCATAGCCCACTACAACCACTTCGTCCAGACTTCTTTGCGATGGCAACAGCTTAAAATCTGCATTCATTTCGCCTTCTCTTAAGGCTTTTTCCTGGTAATTGTAGCCTATAAATTTGGCGCCGATTACAACTATCTGCAAGTTTGTGGCCTTAATGGCATACTTGCCATCAGTACCCGTTACAGCGCCCGTTGTACTTCCCTTTACCGTAATGGTAACGCCAGGCAAGGGCTGACCATTTTCGTCAGTTACCATACCCGTTATGGTCCTGTTCTGGGCCTTTAGCGTACTGCTAATCAGGAGCAGTACAGAAAATAAGTAAAAAATTTTTCTCATAAAGTCTTGAAATTGAATTTCATAATTCTGTTAATTAATTGGTTATAACTGATGTTCAGGTAATACTTCTCACTTTATCAACCCTACTGTTTGTTTCACTTGTTTGCCGCGGCCCTTTCTTTGATCCGTTTTTGCCATTCTTCGCCTTCCTTCTTCATGTCGTAGCCCTGGGCCGAGAGGTAGTTATTTATACGGCCTTTAAATTTGCCAAACCAGGCATGTTTTTTTTCTGATGATTCGGCATCTATCGCGTTTTCACGCGCTTCCAGTAACCAACCCCTGATTTTGTCTTTTTGCTCGGCGGTAAGTTTGGGCAGTTCATCTAAATAAGCGCCGTATGTTATGGGGTAAATACGGTAAGTCATGCCATCCCTAACTTTTTCTACCTGGTCTGCATTTAATTCAGACTTCAATTTTAAAAGGTATTGGGCATGCAGCACTTTCAACTGCTTAACAACACCGCTGTCAATATCAGCTATCCTGGTTGCAGCTGCGGGTTTGTCATTGGCAAATTGCTCTTTAATTTGTTTGCTTTTGGCGTTGCGGTCGTTGTATATATCGTTAAGGTTGCGGTACTGATCAACAATAATATCGCGCACCCTTTTGTACTTTACCGAGTCGCTAATATTTAACACATCAACAATTTTCGCCGACCGTTGTGTAATTACCTGTGTATAGCTATCGCTCCCGGTATTTACCGGTGCCGATTGTGCAAATGCGACTGCATACCCGCCACACAGTAATGTTAATATAACAATATATTTTTTCATATTCATTTCTCCTGGTTCAAAAACTTAGTTTTTATATAAAATCAAGTACCTGTAAATCAATTTATTAATTAAATATTGTAATATATTTTACTTTATTTCAATCGTATTTACAACAATTAAACAAGCACATATCATTTACTAATACCTTATTTAAAAACTATATGTTGGTTACCTTATTCCGGTTTATATATTTGGTTGCAGCAAACTGTTTTACAGGATGCTTTAACAAATATCAAAGATTAGGTAGTGCCATTTCTACCTGTATTTATCAATTTATTGTACGATCCTATCATAACACTATTTTTCCTATACATCCTGGTTCTGTCAAAAGAATGTTACCTTTTTATATTCAATGTTTGCTTAAATATTTATAATTTTAAAAATTGTAAGCCAATTAGCAAGCAGTGTTTAAACTGCTAATTTTATTAACAGTTTATTGATTTTTCAAAAATGAAGCCTCATTTCCTTAAGGTTGCTGTAAAACCACAGAACTCTTTTAGCATCAGGCATGATATTTTGCCAACCTTCAGGGGTATCTGGCATTATCATCCGGAGCTGGAACTTCACTACGTAATTAAGGGGGAAGGTGTGCGTTTTATTGGTGATAATATCAGCAATTTTTCGCCCGGCGAGATCACCTTACTTGGCGAGGCCCTACCCCACTGCTGGCGCTGCAAGGATGAATACTTTTTGCCCGATTCGGGGTTGAACGTAGAAGTGATTGTAATTCATTTTTTACCAGATTGTTTGGGCAAATATTTATTGAATTTACCCGAAACTTACCTGCTGCCAAAACTGTTTGAAAAAGCTAAAAGCGGCATGGTGATAAAAGGGGCCGACAAAGAAAAACTGGCTCATTTAATGCGGCAGGCGGTTGAAGCAACCAACCTCGACAGGATAATTGTGCTGCTGTCTATTTTAAAAATATTGGCCGAAACGGAAGAGTTTGCCCCTATAATTCTTTCACACAACGAGTTTCATCAATCTAATGAATCGGACACCATTCGCCTGAATAAGGTATGCTCCTATACGCTGGCCAATTATAAGCAGGAAATCAGTCTTGAAAAAATAGCAGCTATCGGTAATTTAAGTGTCACCTCCTTTTGCCGTTATTTTAAGCTGATGACCAAAAAAACCTATTTTGATTTTTTAACCGAGATCAGGATCAGTCATGCCTGCCGTTTTTTAATTGAGGATAAGCTGCCTACCGAAGTATTGTGTTTTGAGTGCGGTTATAATAACATATCAAATTTTTACCGGCATTTTAAAAGGGTAACCAACATGACCCCATTGGAGTATAAGAGGCGGTATATTAAAGGGCAAAAGGCAGCTGTGGCATAGCTAACTGATTTATACATAACAAGTCGGCTTTTAGCTTTAGTCATTCTGCTTTTAGCTCTTACAAATGCCGATATTATTTTGTAGCAAAGTATAACTGCTATACAAGTCTTCGATTTGGTTACGTACTGAAGCCGAAAATTGCCCAACGTTGCGCCTTGTAACGGTCGAAATTTTTAATCCGCGCCTGGTTAAATAATATTTGGCTATAACGGGGTACACATTGTGCATTACAACCATGTTATCTGTTAAAAACTCCTGTACCATGGTTACCTCATGCTGTAAAGCCTCATTGGCATAATTATTACACAACCATACAATTAGCTCTGGAAAAAAATTTCCCTGGATACATGACAGGCCAGCCGAACCTGCTTTTAAAGTTTCAACGGCGTGGCCCATATAAGCATCGTATAAACCAAAGGCCGGGTTTATGGCCTGGGCAGCCAATTTTTGCTTTACCTGGCCGATATCAAGACAAGTATCTTTATGATAAATTACCCTGCCGGTGGCTACAAAATCAATAAGCTGCTTTGGTGATAAGAGCCTTTTGTAAGGTACCGGGCATTCGTAAAAACCCAACGGGATGCCCTTGGTTTGATCAAAAAGTTCAAATACGCGGTCGTTTAAAACATCATCCGGCTCGTGCGCATCTGCCAGCAAACTTGTAATTGCAATTACTGCCGACGTGCCTGTGTCATGTACTTTTTTCACAAAGTCGGCTTGCTGTGCAATAGCACCGCCAAAAGTTCCGGTAGCAACTACGGGTACGGCCCCGTTCACTACTTTTATAACATGCCTTATCAATTGCAGGCGCTCGTCGTCTTTAAGTTCAAACATCTCGCTGGATAGGCAATTGGCAAAAACACCGGCGGCCCCGGCTTTCAAATACATTTCTGTTAGTTGCGTAAGCGCGTCGTAATCAATACCGCCGTCATTTTTAAAAGGGGTTAACATTACCGGTATAAAACCTTTTTTTGCCTCTTCCATTTTTATTTATGTTGAATTTAAACCGGCGTTAAACCGTTTGCTGCCTTGTTTTTGTTAAAAGTATGCCCGTTAAAAAAATAGCGAGCGTACCTACAACGATAATCATATTTGTATTTAAAGTGCTGCGAAGCGAAGCGTACTTATCTGGAATAATAGCCGGGAATGTGAGCCATATAATAACGACAACCCCTATAATTGTGGCTATAATTGCCTCATGATTATTGGTTTGCCTGCTGATAATACCCAGTAAAAACAGCCCAAGCATGCCCGCCGCGAATATGCCCGAAAGCTGCCACCATAAATCAAGTATGCTTTTTACGCCTATCATTGCTATGCCCACGCCCATACCTGCAAACCCAAATACAATAGTACCAATGTGTAATAAAAAAAGTATTTGCTTACCGTTAAGTTTTGGCTTAAAGTAACGCTGATAAATATCAACCGCAAAAACGGTAGCCGATGCGTTCATCCCCGAACTGATGGTGCTCATTGCTGCCGATAAAATTGCCGCAACAATAATGCCCACAAATCCTGTTGGAATACGGGTTACCATAAAATGAGGCATAATTTTATCTCCATAATCAGCAGGTGTCAATGTGGCCACCAGGTTGTTTACCTGGCCGGGCGTAGCCGTCAACGGAAGCCGCTCCACTGCCACCTGGTGCTTTATACTCAAAAGCAAATCGGGATGCTGGCTATAGTAGGCATACAGGCAGGATCCTATTGCAAAAAAAAGAAATGATGCGGGGATGTATATCAGCACACAAAGCCACACCGATTTTGCTGCCTGGCTGGTTGACTTTGCCGCGTGATAACGCTGTATATAATTTTGGTCCATACCAAAATTGTTGAGATTTATAAAAAAACCATAAAACAATATTACCCAAAACGTGGGCTGTGTAAAGTTTAACGAGAAACTGCCCAAACTAAACTTATCGGCAATTTTACCTATAGCCAGTATTTTGGTAAAGCCGCCCGGCACATTGGTTACCACCAGGTAAATAATAAGCACCGCTCCCAGTGTTTTAACAATGGCCTGTACTACCTCCGTCCAGATAACCGCCTTTATACCACCCGATACCGTGTATATGATAATAGCAATGCCCATAACAAGCATAATGAGTTTCATAGATACCCCCGTGAGCGCTTGCAGGCTTAATGCAATACCAAAAAAAACCGAGCCCATACGCGCCAACTGTGTAAGTAAAAAACAAACCACCGCGTAAGTGCGCGCCCATGCGCCAAAACGCTTTTCGAAATGGGTATAGGCCGATACTTCGCCGCTGTTACGGTAAAATGGTATAAAATACTTAACCGCTATCCACGCCGCCAGGGGCATAGACAGGCTGAATACAAAAGCGCTCCAATTACCGCCATAAGCTTTACCCGGCACACCCAAAAAAGTATTACTGCTTAAAAATGTGGCATATATGGATAGCCCGATAGCCCAACCCGGTATCAAACCCGAGCCGGTGGTAAATTGCTCGGCATTCTTATTCTTCCGCGAAAAATAAAAGCCGATTAATACCATGGCAATAAGGTAAATACCTATAACGGCAAAATCGACCACGGGTAACATTTTCATGTATGAAACGGGTTGAACGGTAAAAGTTTATATTATGGTTTAAAATTGTATTAACAAATGTAACGTCGGCTGATTAACATTTACTATAACATTTTTTCAGGGTATTGTAGGATGTTAGCATTTGGTTAAAGGAAAATCACTCTTTAAATTTTCAGGAATTTTCCTGCTTCTGTCGATTGTGCACTTACAGCCAACTTTTCCCAATTGCAAATCGACTATGAGGATAACAGTCGATGGGTAAGAAAAAGGAATGCTGAGTTGTAAAATTTCGCGAAATTCTGAAAGGGGGATGACAACGATTTAATCCCCAATGTCATGCCGAACTTGTTTCGGCACCCCACATGCTAAGTGTACTTCATGTGGGTGACCCGTCCTGTGGGTTCCCGATCCGTTAGCTAACGGACGTGATGACTCCCGTTTTTAAACTTGTAATGGGTATGTACGAAGCATAACAAGCTTTAAGTGTCAATCATTACATCTTCAGAGTCCCGATATCACAGCCCAGGGTGACTTCCGTTTTCCAATTTGCCGTGGGTAAGTTGTTTCAGCATGACTTTGGTTTTGTTAGACTGCCCTTACTCAATAAAACTTCCATCCCCTCTCCTTTTCATCCGTTGCCCGTGACGCATCGGCGAGCCTGTCCATTTTTGGAGGTTTAGTTTGGCGCTGAACATGAAGTAACGGCTTTGGGCGTTGCTGAGGGTGTTGGTTACCGAGTTTTCGGTAGTTACCTGGTTAACAAAGTTGTTTTGCTTTAAAATATCAAATACCTGGAATGTGAGCGTAAGGTTACGGCGCTTAAAAAACTGCTGTTCAATGTAAGCGTTAATTACCAACGGGTTACGCGTTAGGTTTTGCGATATTCCTTTTACGAAATTCTTATTAGCACTGTACCCAAACGTAGCCGTTCGCCCGGTAAGGAAATAAAACTTACCATCAATGGCTAAAGCCGTTGTACTGATATTGGTATTTACCGAATGTGGCAGCGTAAAATATGATTTTGCTACATCATAGGAAACATATGGGTTAATTTCTACCGATTCGCTTGGGTTTATCTGCGGGCCTAAGCGCTCATTAAAATGCCAGGTGGTGGTAAAGTTTTGCACATTGTTACTCATGGATATACCATGCCCGTAGTTGATTGTACCATTGAGCGATAGGTTATACTTACGATCGGCCAACTGTTTAGATATGTTGTAGTTGCCGCCAATGGTGTAACTGCCATTTAAATTAATATAGTGCGTTTCGTTTTTTAAAGCGCCAAGGGTATCGGCTATCTGCACCGTATTAGTAACAATTTGGCTTTTAATAAAGCTCACGTTGGCGTTGGCAGATACATTGAACTTCGAATCGACTATGTAGTTATTGTATTGCAAATTGATGGAGTTCCTGAATGACGGTTTCAAATCAGGATTACCCACAACCGGGTTTTGCGGATTGGATTCATCGCGCACAGGTTGAATCTGGTTAAACGAAGGCTCTTGTGGGCTGCCCGAATAGTTCACCGAAAAACGCTCCTGCTTTGACCATACATATTGAAAACGAGCTATCGGGATCAGGTTAAAATTAGTGCGATGCGTATTTACTACTCCCCCGGTTATTTTGGTTCCATCTAAAACGGTTGGCACACCGGTAACACCTAACGAAATGTTATATTTTTTTTGATTAATGCGATAATTAAGCGCCAGTCGGGTTTCGGTAAATGAGTATTTAAAAACGTTACTCAGTGAATCGACAAGGCTGCGTTTCCCCAGCGAGTCGATATTATAGGTATAGGCTTGGTTATCATAGCTGCGCGAATTTACCTGGGCATTAAATTCCAGCTGGGATACATCGGTAAGGGGCTCAACGTAGGTAAAACTCGTCCTGAAGTTTTTACTCAGGTTACTGCGGCTGATGTGGCGGTTAACCAGTGAATCTTTTAAAACGTGATTGATTGAATCCTGGTAGTATATAATGTTATTATCCTGCTCGTTAACCGTTTCATTATCTGCCCGGTTGTAGCTTACCTGCAACGACAGGTTGCGCTTTGGCTTTTTAAACAAATGCTGATAAAACACAATAGCCCCCCAGGTGGGCACGGTATTATTGCTGCCGGTTAGCCCCAAAATATCCTGGTGAATGAGGCCGGTTTTAAAATTTTGTGACGTATTTGTGGAACTGGCGCCCGAGTAGCTAAAATTGGGGGTTACTTTTAAATAATTAGCGCTATCAATATTATACTCCAGTTCCAGGTTTACATTATGGGTTTTACTATTATTTTGCGAATTGGAGTTCCTGATAAAATTAGTTGTACCCAATGTGCTAAACTGTTGGCCATCGCTATGGTTAATAGAATTAACATCTCTGAAATTATAATTATAGCTGGTATTTATCTGGATCTTTTTGGTGAGATAGGTCCGGTAGCTGATATTTGGCCCACCTGTTTTGGTAGTACCGCCGCTGCCGCCGCCTGTACCGCCCGAAACGCCATTTACCGTATTTGCAAAACTTCCTATCAGTCCTATCTGTTCGTTGCCGTTTATACGCTGAAAAAACAGCCTGTTATCATAACGGTCATCACTACCGGCTCCTGCGCTTAACCGCCCAACATTCCCTACAGATCTATCGGCCCTTGTGGTAATGTTCAATACTTTTTGCGGGTCACCATCTTTGATACCTGTGCGTGCCGCCTGGTCGCCGTAGTCGTCAATTATCTGTACTTTATCAACTATTTCCGCAGGCAAATTTTTAATGGCTTGCGCAACATCTCCACCTATGTAATCTTTGCCATTCAACCGGGCTTTTACTACGGCCTGCCCCTGGTGGGTAACCGTTCCATCTTTGGCAACTTCCACGCCCTCCATTTTTTTTATCAGTTCATCCACCGTGGCGTTCGGGCGCACCTTATAATCGCTTGCGCGATATTCAACTGTATCTGTTTTATAAGTAACACTTGGTTCGCCGTTGATCACTACCTCGCCCAGCATGTGCTGCTGAGGCTTCAAAACAAAGGCATCAAGCTCCAAACTGCGCGATTCGTCGTTGTTCAGCATCTTGCGGACAACCGTTTGGAACCCTACACTGGTAACGGTGATTACAAACGTGGCCGACTTAACCTTCCCAAATCTGAACTTACCTGTTGGACCTGTACTGGTAACTATGCTATCTGTAGCCGATATCAGTTTGATGGTTGCCCCTTCCAGTTTTTTACCGGCGGTATCCTTAACTACGCCATAAACTTCCCTAAATGGTAAAGGCCCCTTTTGATCTTTAGTGCCACGCTGCCTCCCGAAGTTACCGGCACCGTTATTCCCGTTCCCATTGCCGCCTCCACGGCGGTTTTGGGCATAGCTTGCGCCGGCAAACATCAGTATAAATAAAAAGAGTAAAGTTTTTTTCATGGCAAGGCGGATGTGGCTGCATTAAATCCCGAGTTAAAAGTCATGAGCCAGAAGTTATAAGTAGCAAGCTGACTTAGAACTTAAGGCTATCAATTTAAAACTTGTAAAGTTGACAGGAATTAATCTGGCTAAAAATACAAGGCTGCAACGGTTTATTTTAAACTGTTGCAGCCTTGTTACATAACATCCTTGTTACTTGCTTTCGTCCAACTGCAAAACAACGCTTGCTCTGCCGCTGTTAACATCGGGGTTGATGCCTACGGTCATTAAAAAATCACCGGTAAGTACAAGGTTGTTTTCTATAGATGAGGTTGAACCTGCATAAAGATTGATCTCTTTTACGAGGTATTTTTTCTGCGGATCGAGGCCTTTCAAGCGGATAGGTACTTTTGTTCCGGCATTGTACCTGTTATTAACCAAATAGTTAAATACCACTGCTTTTGACTTGCTATCGTTTACATACATGACAGATGCTGCATCATTATCCCATGGAGACTGCAGGCGATATTGATCGCCGTGCCAGATGGCATCTTTCAGGTAATCGTAATTTTTAAGGGCATCGTGCACATAGGTAAGGTCTTGCTCACTTAATTTGCTTACTACAATATCAAACCCAAGCTTACCCATCATAGCCACATCCGTGCGGAATTTTATTGGCTGTTTACCCCAGTCGGTAACGTGATTTGAGCTGGTCATAGCCGGATAAAAGTATGAATACTCCCATTGGATAAATACCCTTTCCAACGGTTCGGTATTATCACTTGGCCAAAACTCGGTAAAGTATTTGAGTGCGCCATAATCAACACGGCCACCGCCGCCAGAGCATAGCATCAAAGGTACTTTGGGATATTTTGCCCTGACACGTTCCAATACTTTATACAAACCGAAAACATAGTCGGTATACAAATGCGATTGATCTTTTTTCAGATAGGCCGAATACGCGTTATAAATAACCGCGTTACAATCCCATTTAATATAAGCCAGGGCAGAATTTTTGGTAAACAAGTCATCAACTATCCCAAATACAAAATCCTGAACTTTAGGATTAGCAAGATCGAGCACCAACTGGTTGCGGAAATATTTTTCGGGGCGGTTTGGTTGTTTAATCACCCAATCCGGATGTTTACTGTAAAGCTCGCTTTTAGGGTTAATCATTTCGGGTTCTATCCAGATGCCGAATTTCACACCATCGGCAGTTGCTTCTTTTACCAGCGAGCCGATTCCATTGGGCAACTTCAGCTTGTTTTCCTGCCAATCGCCCAGGCCGGCATGATCATCATTACGTGGGAATTTGTTGGCAAACCAGCCATCATCTAACAAAAATAAATCGACACCTAATTTTTTGGTGTCTTTTAATAAACCAAACAGCTTGCTCTCATTAAAATCAAAATAGGTCGATTCCCAGTTGTTCAACAAGGTAAGCCTATCACCCTGGCCATCAACAATTTTATATTTGCGTGCCCAGCGCTGTAGCTTGCGGCTGGCATCGCCTTTACCGTGATCTGAGTAGGTATACACAAATGCAGGTGTGGTAAACTCCTGTGCAGGTTTAAGGTGATACTCGGCCGCGGCATTGTTAATACCGGCAATAACTCTTAGGTTATTGGATACATCCAACTCCAAATCGATCTTAAAATTGCCCGACCATTCCAAAGCGCCAAGCATTACTCTGCCTTCATCCTCGGTAGCAGGTTTATCCATAGATACCATGAACATAGATGGCTCATACAAATTAGCGCGGGTACCCAGTTTGCTGTCAATAGTTTTAATTCCATGGGTTAACCTGGCTTCTTCGGGTTGCATTTCTAATGCCCAGTTACCGTGATACTGTTTTAGCCAAAAACCATTACCTTTTAAATTAAGGTTGGCCGATGCATATTTGTTCAATGTCACTTCACCTTTTTCGTTATGCTTTATTACCGACCATTGTTCGGTAACATCCTCTTTAAAATAGGTTTTATAATATAATGTTACTTCAAACGGATAAACCGGATCTTTCAGATTAACAACCAGCAGGCTTACATCCTCGTCAACTTTAGTAACTGTATGGCTTACATAAACCAGGTTAAGCGATTTATTACCATCGGTATGTGTTACCGTTATTGCCGGTTCGGCCAGGCTTTGCGAGCCCGATGCCATGTAGGCTTCGGTTAACACACCCGAATCATCGGCCTGCCGGTACATTTTGCCAATATGTTCGTACTCTTTGGCATTACCCAGCTTACTGCCGAAGTAAACCATTTTAAGGGTTTTATCGCCGTCGGTTTGCAGCACCAGGGCATTGTTTTGTGTTTCTACCGGGATGGTAACTGTTTGGGCGTAGCTTCCCATAGCCATCACCACCGAACTTACAAGCACCACACCAAATGGCAGTGCTTTGTTTATTAACTTCTTTCTCAATTTTTTACAGGTTAATTATCAGGTACAAATAAGGTTAAATTTATTGATTATTGGTTCTTGAACTCAAATTTATATAATGCGGCATCGGCAGCAGGGATCTTTACATTTAAATCTGTGTTAGTGCCTTTCAATATTTCGGTAACTTTACATTTTTGCGGGGGCAGGCCTAACCTTTTAAAATCCAATACAAATGCCTTAGGCTTATCCGAGTAATTAAATACGGCCACATAATATGCATTCCCGATTTTTTGAGTAAACAGTTCAGACGCGTTTTCGCCGGTATTACCCTCAACCGGTTTAAAGGATTTACCATTTTTAATAACCGTTAAAATTTCAGGATTTTGATACCACGCTATAGCCCTTGAGCTCCATTGCCCATGCACCGAAAAATCATCGCCCGTGATAAACGTACCGGTAACGATGGCCGAAAGTATGCGGGCGCGGTTGGCCCCTTCGCTTTCATTATTTAATACCACATGGTCGGCATCAACAAAATTGTATAAATAAGTTTGCCACCAGCCATAGCTTACACTGTTTAAGGTATACTGTGTATTATCAATGCTTTTAAAAGCATCGCAGGCAATGCGGCGGGTGTGCACGTAACGACCTGATGCCAAACTTGGCGATATAGCAGCGTAAATGAGCATCTGATTGCCCAGTTTATTCACCAGGTACTCCATCCCTTTGCGATAAGCCTGCATGCCTGTAGTTACGGTGGGATCGTAAAAATGAGTAGATTCGGCAGTAGCGTGGCCCAGGAAATCTATTTTAATCATTTTAAAGCCGCATTCTTTAAGCTTGCCAATCACCAGGTCTATGTGTTGCAGCGTTCCGGGATGTGTAGGGTCAACAGCCCTTGCGCCATCAATATCGTGGTAACCATTGCCAACTTTTGCCCAGGTTTCGCCATAGGTATATTTTGTTCCGGCTACTTTCCTGCCGGGGCCGTCTTTCCAGCCCCAATCGGTAAATGGCGCCCAGTATACACCGGGTTGCAAGCCTTTGCTTTTGCAATAGTCGGCAAACTCCTTCAACTTGCTATAGTCGCCTTCTAAGCCGCCCTTCAGCATAAAATCCCAGTAGGAATCCAAATCGATAAAAGCAGTATTGCCCGTACGGAAATTGTCCAGGCTATCGGCAAAAAAATCGGCTACTTTGGTGGCCTTTTCGTAATTCAGTTTCTCCTGTATTACACCCCAACTGTTCCAGCCAACGGGTGTAGGCTTTGTCCAGTTAAAAACAAAGGGAGGTTCGGCAATGCGGTTGGCTTTGGCGTATTCTTCCATACCTGTGCGCCAGTCGTTATAATAAGCAATAAAAATCTTTGGCGATTTTACCACATCGCCTTTAACCTGGCCATGCTCAATATGATCTCGGGTTACGCTTTCTTCGGTATAGCCGCTCCAAACAACCATGCGGTTGCCTTCGCCCGTGGCGGTGCTGCGTACCCCGGTTTTCCAAACCTCGTGCTCAACAGATCCGGCTATATAACCGTTACGGCTGGTGTTGTCATATACGGTACCTACTTCGGCGCTGGTATTGCTGAACGGGGCTTTAAACTCTTTGGCGTTGTACCGGATAAATGTATCGTTATCAAAGGGTACAAAAACACTTCGGGCATTGCCCGTAACAGCCGGAATATTCCCCAAAAAAGGAATAATGGAATTACTTGATAGTTTTTTCCCTGTCAATACAATCTGTGTCAGGAAAAATTCCCGGGCCGGGTAAACATAAAATACCTGTTCAATTTTTGCGAGGTTATTACCGGTAAGTGTTATTACGTATTTTTCGCCTTTGCCAAAACCATCGCTTATGGAAACGTTGGTACATCGACGATGCAAATTGTTAGTTGTGTTAACCGTTACCTCTTTTATTTTTAAAATAGCGCTAACATCGGTATAGATAGCGGTTTTGCCATGGTACACATTGTAAGTGCCGGTTTTAAGGTAGTAAACGATGCTGTTGCCTTTTCCATATGGGATTGTAACGGCACTTGTTTGCTTGGCTAATGCAATACTAAACAGTGATTGCATGACTAACGACAGCGTAAAAATTATATGATAGTATATTTTCATTGATTAGTGTTTTGTTTTGACAAATTATAACCTGTCATCCTGAGGTACGAAGCATCTATTTGTCGACATACATGATCTCCAGAAAAGTTCAAGAATAGATGCTTCGTACCCATGACATATCCCATTTTCCTGTCATCCTGAGAAACGAAAGATCTATCAGCCATGGATGACCGATAGAAAAGTTCGCGAATAGATGCTTCGTTCCTCAGCATGACAGTCTTTTATTTTTGACTGTCATTTCCCCTTCAGCATCCACGAATTTTACAACTCAGCATGACAAACCTTTTAAAGATCCTTTTCCTACACCTTCTGCGCCATCACCTCTTTCATCACCCCGTTAACCTTTATTTTTACTTTACGCGGCGTGGTTGATGTAACGCGATAACTAACCACCTTCCCATCCTTCCATTTAAAATCTACAGTAAAATTGCCGCGGGCGCGTAAGCCTTTTACATCGCCAAATACTTTCCAGCTATCAGGGATGGCAGGGATCAGGTTGATGTAGCCTTCATGACTCTGGATCAGCATTTCGGCAATACCGGCAGTGGTACCAAAGTTTCCATCAATCTGGAACGGCGGACCGGCCGATAACAGGTTGGGATAAATACCGCCTCCCGCACCGTAATTAATACCTGTGCTTATCGTCGGTTTCATGATCTCGGTAAATAGTTTATAGGCCCGGTTACCATCGTGCAGCCTGGCCCAAAATAAGAGTTTGTAAGCGATAGACCAGCTTGGGCCGTCATCACCGCGTACATCCAGGGTTTTCTTAGCTGCGGCTGCCAGGTCAGGCGTGCCATCGGCTGTAATTTCCGATGCAGGATAGATTCCATATAGATGCGAAATATGCCTGTGCTGCGGCTCGGTTTCCTTGTAATCTTCCAGCCATTCCTGTATGCGGCCATCTTTGCTGATGATACCGGCAGGCGGAATCTCCGTTAACCGTTTTTTCAATTGGGCACGAAAAGCAACGTCAACCCCCAACGTTTCTGATGCGGTAATTACATTGGTAAACAGCTCGCGCATGATCTGGTTATCAAAAGTGGCGCCAATGCAGATGCTGGCGTGGTTGCCGCTGCCATCGGGCATCACAAAGCTGTTTTCGGGCGATGATGATGGCGCAGTAACCATGTAACCGCTTTTAGGGTCTTTTACCAAAATGCTGTTATAAAATTGCGCAGAGCCTTTCAGAATAGGGTAAACGCTTTTCAAAAAGTTTTTATCGTTGGTGAAAGCGTAATGATCCCAAATGTTGCTGCACAACCAGCCCGAGCCGCCTTTGGTTACGCCCCATGAAGCACTTTCGCCAGGTTCTGTCCATCCCCAAACGTTGGTGATAACGTGGGCAACCCAGCCATCGGCATTGTAATAAGCTTTAGCTGTGCGTTCGCCATTTTTTACCATGCCGCGAACCAGTTCAACCAATGGCAGGTTTAGCTCAGACAGGTTAGAAACCTCAACCGGAAAATGGTTCATTTGCACGTTTACATCCAGGTGGTAATCGCCATTCCATGGGGTGTGCACCTCGTTGGCCCAAAGTCCCTGCAGGTTGGGCGGCAACAACCCTACGCGTGTACTGCAAATGCTTAAATAGCGCCCAAATTGGTAAAACAATACCGGCAAGCCTTTATCATCGGCAGGCGCTTTATGGAAGCTAATGAGGCGTTGGTCGGTTGTTTCGGTTGAATTATCGTCGCCTAAACTGATACTCACCCGGTTAAACAGCTTTTGAAACTTCCTGATATGCTCCTGTTTTTCCGACGCATAAGGCCTCAGCATGGCGTTAGCTAAGTTATTTGTCATTTTAGCTTTAAATCCAAGACTTTTAAAGTCGGTAGTTGCCGAAATATAGATAATAACCTCAGTGGCGTTCTTTATAACCAGGCTATTATTTGTAGCGGTTAATGTACCGCCGGTAAGTTTGGTTTTAACATTGGCTATGTACTGCATACCGTTACCATCGGTGCCATTATCCAACCGGCCTTCCATTTGCAGCGTATTACCAATTGTGGTAGTTTTTGACCGCTCGGGGCGGCTAATGCCGATACTAAAATTTAGCTGACCGGGTTTATCGGCAGTGAGTTTGACAATGGCAACATCATTGCCAAAGCTGGTGAAATACTCGCGTTTATAGGTAACCCCGTTAACAGTATAAGTACTTTTAGCCAAAGCATTATCCAGCGATAATTCCCGCCGATAGTTGGTAAACTTTGAAGCATCGGCGCCGTTATAGTCAAACTTCAGGTTTAAATCGCCCAGTGTTTGAAAACAGCCCCATTGTTTGCCTCCCGATCCGGGGCCTTTGCACACAAAATCTTTATCTATCAGGGCCTGCGCTTCCACGTTTTTACCGGCCAATAGCAATGCCTTTATCTCGGGCAGTTTTTTATAGGCGTCATAATTATTGGCATCCTGTACCGATCCTGACCATAACGTAATGTCATTAAGTACAATTTTTTCGTCACTTACTCCCCCATCCGGCATCATACCCAAACGGCCGTTGCCCAGGGCAAGGGTCTCTTCCCAGCGCGATGCGGGCCTGTCGTAATGTAAAGTAAGCGCCTTTTTCTGGGCGAAAGAAACCGTTGACAGCAATAAAAGAACAGCCGCAACAGGTATATTTTTTTTAAAATTCATTTAGTGCAGGTTATGATTTTATTACAGGGATATCTATAGCGTTAACATCAAGTTCCAACACAATTACCGAGCAATTTTCATCAGGTAAAGTGGCCGGTAACTCAATCTTATAGCCTTTACTGTCCGATCTGATTGCTACCGTATTACCGTTCAAAAAATACGATTTCAGGATTTTGGCATTGGGCAGCAATGGAATATTCAATGTGCTGTCCTTTTTTTGAAAAACGTTGATATAAATCTTATTGCCCATGCGCGTTGCACCATATTCGGCAGTTGGTACGTATGGACCGCCTTTTGTGCCATAAATCGCCTCGCCATTTTGCTTTAGCCAAGCCCCCATTTCCTTTAAGCGTGCTACCTGCCGGGCTTCCATATGCCCGTCCATCGCCGGACCAATATTAAATAACAGGTTCCCATTGCCCGACGCCGATGTTACCAGGGTTTGGATGCATTGCTTTAATGATTTCATCCCATCGTTTGGTTTCCAGGCCCATTGGTTGCAAATTGTGATACAGCTTTCCCATGGTTCATCCATGTTTAGTTTGCCTATGGTTTGTTCCGGGGTTAAAAAATCACCTACCGCATCGCCACCAAGCTTATCGCTTATTTTTCCAAGCCTGTTGTTTACAACTACATTAGCATCAACGTTTTTAATGTAACTGTAAATCTCTTTACCATCTTCTGTTGTCCATGGTTTTTCCCAATAGCCGTCAAACCAAAGCATAAAGGGATGGTATTTGGTTATCACTTCCTTCAACTCGTTTTTCATGCGGGCTTTAAAGGCAGCCATATCCCCTTTGCGGGCATTTACTTCGGGATGGTGCGGGTTGTCTATGGGGTAATCCTGGTCATGCCAGTCGAGCACTGTCATATAGATGCAAAAGGTAATACCTTGTTTTTTACAGGCTTTGGCCAACTCCCCAACAATATCCCTTTTAAACGGCGATTTGGAAACATTATAATCCGAATAACTGCTTGGCCATAGTAAAAAACCATCATGATGTTTGGCGGTGATGGTGAGATATTTCATACCGGCATCCTTAGCCGCCTTTACCCAGGTATCGGCGTTAAATAATACCGGGTTAAATTCGTGGTAAAGGTTATCATAATCTTCTTCGGGCACCTGGTCGTTACGGCTCCAGCCAATTTCGGTACCACGCTGGGTAACAGGGCCAAAATGAATAAACATGCCAAAACGCTTATCCATAAACTGATCCATAACCGCCTTAGGCGTTTTAAGCGGAGTTGGACTTGTTGCCTGCTGTGCGATAGCTAAACAGGTGCTTAATAAAAGGACCCCCAATAGTCCTGCTTTTCTTTTCATAGTTTAATTAATCAGGTATTTTTTTAGTTAGATTAGTTGATTGAGTTAGATTTAGTTGATTGGGCTGACGGAGTTTGACGGATAGCTTCTTATAATTATTCACTCATTCAACCTAATCAACTACTCACCTAATCAACCACTCACTCATTTACTTATTTACAAAAAAATTAACAATGCGACAGGCATGGCCTTTACTCAAATTGTTCTTTTTATCGCTTATTTTAATTTTCAAAGTATGGCTGCCATTGCTCAGGTTATCGCCCAGCATGTGGTAAACGCCAAGGTGAATCCAGCTATAATATCCGGTCAACAAATCCATATCCTTATAGGCACCACCATCAATTGAGTAAGATATAATACCGGCATCGGGCCCGGCCACCACCGCAATACCAACAGTTGTCCCTTTAAATGGCAGGGTTAATTCGCTGCCCGGTTCAGTAGCCTGTAACATAGGCACATCAACAAAACCCGGACGGGTAGAAAGGCCATCTTTTGGGTTCCATTTTGTGTCGATGGCCCAGCCTTTATCCAACCGGGCATTACTAATGTTATAATAATTACCATTATTGTAGCTGGCCTTATCAATTGGTTTTGGTAAAACAACTTTAACAGGTTGCTTGTAATTTGCAGCAACGCCGGCCTGCAACAATGCTTTAATGGTTTCAAAATAAAGTTCCTGCCCATGGTACCAAGGGTGGATATCCTTAAAATCATCGGCCCAGGTTAGTTCCTTGTTTTTTATTTTATCGTTAACCTCCAGCGCCAGGTTTACATAAGGTAGATTGTAATGGGTAGCAACCAACTGGTGGTTCAGCAGTTCGGGCGATACTTTGCCTTTGGCATAGTTCTCTATTTTTTGAGGATCAACAAAGGCCATCATAATAACGTCCATCGTCGGATTGTTCATTTTTGCATGCCTTACAATGCCTTCTAACGCCCGGGCCTGTGTGGTACTATCTGTGCCTCTATCGTTTACAGCAGCCTCTACAAACAACAGGTCGGTTTTACCCGAATCAAGGATATCTCGTTGTAACCTGAACGCATGTGGTAAACTGCCTAACGAGGGTATGCCGGCAGCGATAAAATGAAAATCAGTTTCGGGGTAAGTTTCCCGGAGATATTTGCAAACTTTATCGCGCCAGCCGGGATTAAAAGTGATCGATCCGCCTAAAAAAGAAACAGTAGCTTTTTTATTTACTGTAGCAGCGTAGTAAAAATTATTTAAACCGCCGGCCGTTTTGATGTAATTTGTATAAGGGAGTATTTTTTGTACCGGGTATGAGTTATTGTATATAAACTCGGCATAATATTCCGGGCGATCTACCGTAAAATGATGCCCCTGTAACTCCATTGGCCCCTGTGTTACGGGATGGATACTAATGGGGCCACCCAAAGCAATATAGTGTTTGGCCAGCACATCGCTATTCTCGGCAGGTGGGGCAAGTTTATCGTCGAGCCCTATGGTATGTAAAATGGGTACACGGAATGATGCCAGGCCTTCCAGGTTATCAATTGGGTTGTCGTTGTAAGCAATAGCTTGTTCTTCGGTAAAATGATACACCTGTTTTAATTCGTTCCATGCGCCGGCATCTCCGGGGCCCTTTAACTTTCCGCCCGGCCAGCTTTTGATATCACAAACCGGCGTTTCGGCATAAATACAGCTTACCTTATCAGGATTGCGTTTGGCCCAGGCATAAGCATACAAGCCTCCCCTGCTTACGGCTTCGAGCGCTACCTTTGGTGCAAAGGCGAGTTGGGTGGTTAAATAGGTATAAAACACATCGTAAAACTTCATTGCAGATGGGGCGCCATACTGGTTATCAACATTTATAAAGGCTATGTAAAACCCTTTGGCAAGCAAAATGCTGTCTATTTCGGTGTGCCAGTCGGGAAATGATGTACGCCAAACCCAGGGATTGCCGGGCAGCGGATGCGCGGGCTTAACATAGTAAGCATCCCTATCGGCAAACTTAAGTTGTATTCTTTCAAAGCCTTTCCATAAGTTGGCCTTGCTTTGTGCATTTGCATTAATAAAAGTGGTTATTAGCAGTAATAAGATAACAGCCTGTTTTAATTTTGACATAGGTTTTAACATTACAATTTCGGGCAAAGGTGTTTATGCACTATGCGATTTTAGTGAACAAAGTATTTTTAAACAAGCCATAACATGGCCATGTGCATGTGTTAAAAAATGCTGCATCTACCCGATCTGTTATTATTGGTTGGGGTAAATATATAAGCTAACTGCACTTCAAAAAATGGATAAACCTTTTAAAACGATGGATTATACACCGATAAATAGTGGTATAAAACACGCTTTAAAAATTATACCGCCGTAATAAAATTGGTTTGTAATTAGTTAACCGCAAATCCGGCTTATATCGAATAACCCGATTTGGTTTTTTGTGATGCTGATGTTTGCCGTAGTTTTACAGGATACAGCAACCGGCAATACCCAAATAATGGCATTGTATAATCAAAATATTATTAAACTATAGAACTAAAGCTACGTCAAGTTCCTGTCCCTAAACCAAACCTCATCGGGTTTGGCATTGAAATTATCCATCAGGTTTACCAGTTCGATTGGGTCGCCGGAGGTGATGACAAGTTCGCGGTTGGTGGGTTTCAGGAATTTCTGTTCAACCATTACATCCAGTTGTTTTAACAATGAATCGTAATACCCGCCGGTATTAAGCAGGCCTATCGGGTGGCTGTGCAGTCCTAATTGCAGCCAGGTGAGTACTTCAAAAAACTCTTCGAGGGTACCCAGGCCTCCTGGTAGGGTAATGATGCCATCGCACAAATCATTCATCATTTGCTTGCGTTGGTGCATGTTATCTACAATATGCAACTCAGTTAAACCGGTATGGCCAACTTCCTTATCCATTAAAAACTGCGGTATCACCCCTATCGCTTTACCGCCCCGGCTTAAAACAGCATCGGCTATTAAACCCATTACGCCAACTTTACCACCGCCGAATACAAGGGTAATTTCACGGCTCACCATAACCTCGGCTAACTGTTCTATAGCTTGTTTTAATAAAGGATCGCCGTTAAAGTTGGCGCCGCAGAATACAGAGATGGATTTCATTTATCTAAATTGATACAGTTATGGTTGAGTAAATAGTTTGATGATCAAGCTTCTGTATTCCTCATCTTTCTCTGCAAGTTCAACAACCTGTTGACCTTTACGAACATTCAGAAACAATTCTGCTTCATCACCGTCAGGAGAATCAAAAAACAACTTCAGCTGATTTAAGTAGTTCTTATCGGTATTGGCGTTGTACCCTAAAGTTTTGGCAAATATATCAAGATCGACAAAAGCTGCCGGTATCTTATCAACAAATTTTTTATTGGTATCAACCTTAATCTTATAAATTTCGGCAAGCGCATTCCTGAAATCGTCGCTCTTTATACCAAGACTCCTGATCTCGACGCCTTTACCGAACCCATTTTCGCCCTGGTTTGTATTTTTGGGTATAGCTACCTCAAAGCCAACAAGCTTTTGCTTATATTTTGCCTGTAAATCATACACAAACGATTTATCAACTTCTTTGACGTTGACTACGGAAAAATGAACATCACCGCCCCAAACGTTATCATCGTTGCGTTTATTCAACAGGTCAATAACTTCTTTATTGGTATGCGTATTGCAACCGGATATAGATACCGCTGTAGCTAATACACAAAAAACTGCTATGAAAGTTAATCGCATATACTTAATTATGTGGTCAATTTACCGCTTTCTTTTTAAATACTATTATCCATTAACCTTAGCCGTTTATCCATTTAATACGTATTATTACATAATTACATTTACCAAACCTTATAAACCAAGCAACCATATGAAAAAAGCCTTAATTCTTACAGCCGTATTATTTGCAATTGGCCTTCAATGTTCTTTTGCCCAAACTGTTACCAATCCCGATGTTGAAACTACTGACAGCCCGACAAGTACCATCACCAAAATTGAGACCGATCAACAATATACCATAGTGAGCTTTAGGCACTATGCGGGCAGCGATAATGCCTGGGTTGTACTAAATAAGGAAATTTATATCCAAACAGATGTTGATAATAAGCACTATGGATATGTAAAATCGGAAGGAATTGCCGTAGCGCCCGAGACCAGGAACACCTTAAAAAAACTAAATGATAAGCTGGAGTTTAAAGTGTATTTTAAAAAGATCCCTGCCAACGCCAAAAGCATCGATATTATTGAACGCGCAGGCAAACGGAGTGATGGAATAAACTATTTTAATTTTTATAACGTTGATGTTATACATTCATCGCCCGGGGATAAGCGCATAAAAATAACCAACGTGGAATTATTGCCACCACCACCAGCGAATACCGACACTGTCAAAGGTTTATTTTATGGACACGGTAATGAAATGGCAAGCGCCATGGCCCCCATGTACGCTTCGATGGCAAAAAGCTTGCTTGACGCACAATTTGCTTATTACCAACAGCCCGGCAAAATAGCCGAGATAGCAAAATTAAATAAAGAGTATTTTGATGCCCTTACCAAAGAGGGCTTTACCAACGACCAGGCTTTAAAAATATTAACATCAAACAGCATCATCCCAAAGTCGGCATCCATTAACGGTCAGTAAATAGTTACCAAAACAGAAGCCAGTAAGGTTGTAAGTAAAAACTTATACCTTACTGGCTTTATCATTTCAAATCCAACCACTCACCCAATCAACCACTCACCCAATCACCTAATCAACCTCAAACCTACCTGCTCGTATAATTAGGAGCTTCTTTAGTAATAGTAATATCGTGCGGGTGGCTTTCGCGCATGCCGGCAGCGGTTATGCGTACAAATTTGGCGCGTTGCAGGTCTTCAATGTTAGCGGCACCACAGTAGTGCATACCGGCGCGTAAACCGCCAATGTACTGGAATACTACTTCGGCCATACTACCTTTAAATGGTACGCGGCCTACAATGCCTTCGGGAACAAGTTTAGTTACCACATCGGTTTCATCCTGGAAATACCGGTCCTTCGATCCTTTTGCCATAGCCTCAACCGAACCCATACCACGGTACGATTTAAACTTACGGCCTTCATATATAATAGTTTCGCCCGGTGATTCTTCCACACCTGCAAACAGTGAACCTGCCATAATAGAGCTTGCACCGGCTGCAATAGCCTTTACAATGTCGCCGGTTTGTTTGATACCACCATCGGCAATAACCGGGATGCCACGGCCTTCTAATGCTTTAGCGCACTCGTAAACGGCGTACAGTTGTGGTACACCCACACCTGCTATGATACGGGTAGTACAAATTGACCCCGGACCAATACCCACTTTAACAGCATCGGCGCCTGCATCTGCAAGGGCAATAGCCGCATCGCCTGTGGCAATGTTACCGGCAATAACCTGCAGGTTTGGATGTAAAGCTTTAATGGCTTTTACCATATCAATAACTCCTTTGCTATGGCCGTGGGCTGTATCAACTGTAACCACATCAACACCGGCGTTTACCAGGGCGGTTACGCGGTCGATATTATCAGCAGCAACGCCGACGGCAGCACCTACCCGCAGGCGGCCAAATTCGTCTTTACAGGCGTTGGGGAAGTTTTTAACCTTCTGAATGTCTTTATAGGTAATTAAGCCTACCAGCCTGCCGTTTTCATTCACAACCGGTAATTTCTCAATTTTGTTGCTTTGCAGTATCGAGGCGGCTTCAGTAAGCGTAGTGCCTTCGGGAGCGGTTATCAGGTTAGTTTTGGTCATTATCGCGCTAACCGGAACGCTCATATCTTTTTGAAAACGCAGGTCGCGGTTGGTAATGATGCCTTTCAGTTTATGCTCCGCATCAATAACCGGAATGCCGCCTATGCTAAACTCCTTCATGATCTGGAATGCATCTGCAAGCAGGGCATCTTCCAGCAAAGTAACAGGGTCCTGGATCATACCGCTTTCAGATCGTTTAACTTTACGAACT
This sequence comes from Mucilaginibacter sp. P2_A5, assembly GCF_056404995.1. Classification (NCBI taxonomy): domain Bacteria; kingdom Pseudomonadati; phylum Bacteroidota; class Sphingobacteriia; order Sphingobacteriales; family Sphingobacteriaceae; genus Mucilaginibacter; species Mucilaginibacter sp. P2_A5. The sequence continues at coordinate 11,474 of NZ_JBFUCY010000019.1, read as the reverse complement.
TCATCGGCCTGGGCCTGTATGGTCATGTTTTTATGCAGCATACCTATACCACCCGCCTGTGCAATGGCAATAGCCAAACCAGCTTCGGTAACGGTATCCATAGCTGCCGAAATGATGGGAATGTTTAAACGGATGTTTTTTGTTAACCAGCTGCTGGTGTTAACATCGCGCGGTAATACTTCTGAATAAGCGGGGAGTAGTAAAACGTCGTCGTAAGTTAATCCTTCGGCAACAAATTTAGATGGGTCTAACTGCATAGCAAATAATTATTTTGGAGTTATTATTTGCCGGGCAAAGGTAATAAAAATTCAGGTAAACAGAAATGCTTTGTGAAATAGAGTCAAGAATTAAGAGTCAAGAATCAAGAATTTTACATTTCGCAGAAAAACATCGCTCTTGCAGACCTTTTGAAGCCAGTTTAAATCCTGGGGCTACCTTCCGCAACCCTTTGCAGCTGTCTTAATTCTTGATTCTTAACTCTTGACTCTTTTTTAATATTTGCCCACTATCACTTTATAGAAACGATCAAAGTGGAAATATTTATTGGCTAATTCCAATAACCTTGCCGAGTCGACACTTTTTACGGTGGCGGCATACCTATCGTAATAATCATAGTCCAAACCGGCAAAATAGATGCTCTTGAATTTATCGGCATGCGAAAACACATTCTCCAGGCTGCCTAACAGCGAACCTAACATGTAGTTGCGTACCAATGAAAGTTCCTCGTCGGGGATCAGTTCGGTTTTCAGGATATTGATTTCCTTTTCAATTTCGGCAAGGGCTGGTTTGCAAACATCTGCGCCAACCTCGGTGGCTACAAAGAATGATCCGCCTTGCTTAAATGAGCCCAGGCCCGAGCCAATACCATACGTGTAACCTTTATCCTCACGGATGTTGGCCATCAGCCTCGACCCGAAATAGCCGCCCAAAACCGTATTCAATACCTGTAATTGCTGAAAATCCGGATGGTTGCGGTTAATCATCGGTGTACCTATCCTAATAGCCGATTGCAGGGCTTCGGGCTTTTCGGTAAAGTAAAACAATTCTGTAGCCGGCACAATTTCGGGTTGGGTGGTATCGGCGGGTTTATCGCCATTAACCCATCCTTTATCAAAGGTATCCGTAATAAGCGTTAAAGTTTCCGGTTCAATTTTACCTGAAATGATGATGGTACAGTTTGATGGCTGGTACTGCTCTTTATAGTGCGCAACCAATTCATCGCGCTGCAGCGCTTTATAATTATCAAAGCTTGCACCCACCCCGTATATCGTATCGCCATAAACCGCCTTGTTAAAATTGCGGCGGCCAACAACATCATTTTTTTGCAGGCTAACCTGTAGTTTTTGCTGCTGATTACGTTTAAAAGTTTCCAATTCTTTCTCGGGGAAGGTTGAATTGGTTAAAATATCAACAATAACGGGCAAGGTATGGTGCAGGTGCTTGTTCAGGCTGTACAATACAACCTGCGAGTTTTCGTACCCGTATTCAACCTGCAAAAAGGCACCGTAAAAATCAACCTTATCGGCAATCTGCGCTGCGGTTAACGTGCTGGTACCCTCAGTAAGCATGGTATTTACGGCCATGTTTAACAGCGGCAGCGCAGGGTTAAAACGCAGGTTGCCAAAAATCCATTCTATACGAACCAATTCCTGGTCGCCGGAGTTAAAGCAAAATATATTACAGCCGTTATCGAGCTTTTTGTGCGCGGGGCGTATCAGGTTTATATTATCGATAGCCTTAAAATCGGGGGCTAATGTTCTATCTATTGTGGTCATTGGTCAGTGGTTCCTTTTTTCTGAACTCGGATTAACAGATTGATCAGATTTTTTGGATTTGATTAGACTAATCCTGTAAATCCGTTAATCCGAAAAATCGTGGTTCAGACAAATTCCAATTCTGTTAATTCTCTAATTCTGAAAACAGCGTAGCTTTCTTGAACTCCATCAAGATAAACTCGCCGTGAAAACTTCTGATTCAGAAACTTCTGCTTTCTCGGCCAGGTATATCAGCGTTGATGAATTATCTTTCCTGAATATCTTGTTGGCAGCTTCTTTGATCTGCGCAGGGGTTACGGCCAGGTATTTGGCGGTTTCCTGGTTCAGCAGGTCGGCATCGCCCAGCAGCTCAAACGAGGCCAGGTTCATGGCTTTATCTAACAACGACATTTCAGAAAACACCATGGTCGATTCGGTTTTGTTTTGCACCTTGGTTAATTCATCAGCCGGAATATCGGTAGTTTTTACTTTTTCCAACTCGTCCCAAAACGCGGCTTCGGCCTGCTCAATGCTAACATTTTCCAGGGGTTTGCCCTCTAACACAAACATGCCTTTATCCAGGCTGCCTGTAATATAGGCGTGTACCTCGCTAAAAATTTGCTTATCCTGCACCAAACTACGGTACAAACGTGAGGAGTGCCCACGCGACAGGATATCGCTCAGTAGCTCCACCGGGTAATAATCATCATCCAGCCTTGCTCCCATCTGGAAGGCAATATAAACATCGTTCAACGGCACTTTAGCGGTAACAGTTTCGCGGCGTTCGTCGTGCTGCTCAGGTTCTTGTGGCAGGTTGCGTGTGTATTTATCGCCGGCAGGGATCGGGCCAAACCATTTTTCGGAGAGTTTTTTAACCTCTTCAGTTGTAATATTGCCCCCTACTACCATAATGGCATTTTGCGGGTTATAGTGTTTTTTAAAGAATGCTTTCACATCCTCAATTTTGGCATCCTCGATGTGCTTGATGGTTTTACCAATAGTAGCCCAACGGTACGCGTGTTGTTTATAAACCAGCGGGCGCAGCTTTAACCAAACATCACCGTAAGGTTGGTTAAGGTAACGCTGCTTAAACTCCTCAATTACCACATTACGCTGCACCTCAAGGCTTTTCTCGCTAAAGGCAAGGTTTAACATGCGGTCACTCTCCAGCCAAAATGCTGTTTCGATATTGGCAGATGGCAGGGTGATGTAATAGTTGGTAATATCGTTACTGGTAAAAGCGTTGTTTTCGCCCCCTACCCTTTGCAGTGGCTCGTCGTAGCTGGGAATATTTACAGATCCGCCGAACATCAGGTGTTCAAACAAATGAGCAAAGCCGGTTTGCTCGGGATCTTCGTCGCGTGCGCCAACATCATACAGAATGTTGAGCACTGCCATAGGCGTGGTATTATCTTCATGAACAATAACCCGGAGGCCATTATCCAGTGTAAACCGGTTGAATTTAACCATGGATAGTTCTTATTTTAACAAAGCAAATGTAAAACTTTTGACGACAATCGGGGATGAGAGTCAAGAATTAAGAGTCAAGAATCAAGATGGAAGAAAACGGGCACGCAGCAGCGGGTACAAAAGGCACCATTAACTGATAAAAAAACGACCGCGAATTTCCTTTGAATAAGGCACTTCGCGGTCGTTGTAAAAGGTAACGTTAGTTGTCTTTGTATTATTTAAACCAGGCCATCACCTCGTCTTTGGTGGGCATGGTGATATCAAGCTTTAATTTTTTGCGCATGCCACCAAGGTCGTTGAATACCTTGTTGGAGTTGGCGGCTTTTAGTTCTTCTACGGTGTTAAAGCCCATTTTATTTAACACAGGCACCCACTCGGCAGGTACGCCAATGTTTATAAAATCTTCGGCTGTAATAACTTTGGCTTTTTTCTCGGGGCGCATCTGCGGGAAGAATAATACTTCCTGGATGGTGCTCTGGTTGGTCATCAGCATCACCAACCTGTCGATACCAATACCAAGGCCCGATGTTGGCGGCATACCGTATTCCAGGGCGCGTAAAAAGTCGTCGTCCATGGCCATGGCTTCATCATCGCCCCTGCCTGCAAGTATCAACTGCTCCTCTAAGCGCTCGCGCTGGTCAATCGGGTCATTTAACTCCGAGTAGGCGTTGGCTATTTCTTTACCATTTACAAACAACTCAAAACGCTCTACCAGGCCATCTTTGGTGCGATGTTTTTTGGCAAGCGGAGTCATTTCGATTGGGTAATCGGTAATGTAAGTTGGCTGAATCAGGTTATGCTCAACCTTGGCGCTGAAGATCTCGTCAATCAGTTTGCCTTTGCCCATAGTTGGGTTAACTTCTATTTTCAGTTCGGCACAGGTTTCGCGCAAAGCGGCTTCATCCATGGCAGATACATCTATCCCTGTATACTTCAGGATAGAATCGTACATCGACAATTTTTCGTACGGACCGGCAAAGTTGATCTCATTGCTGCCAACCTGCACCACGGGGATACTGTGAACAGCTTTAGCAACGGTTTCCAAACATTCTTCAACCATGGCCATCATCCATATATAGTCTTTATAGGCTACATAAATTTCCATGGCAGTAAATTCCGGGTTGTGGGTACGGTCCATACCCTCGTTGCGGAACATTTTACCAAACTCGTATACGCCATCAAAACCTGCGACAATAAGGCGTTTCAGGTAAAGCTCATTGGCTATGCGTAAAAACAAAGGCATATCCAGCGTATTATGATGTGTAGCAAACGGACGTGCAGCCGCGCCGCCATGTACTGGCTGCAGTATGGGGGTTTCTACCTCCATCCACCCTTGCGCGTTAAAATAATTGCGCATGCTGCTAATCACTTTTGACCGGTTGATAAATATTTGTTTATAAGCCGGGTTAACAGTTAAATCAACATAGCGCTGACGGTAGCGAAGTTCGGGATCAGTAAATGCATCATATATATTTCCTTCGTCATCGCGTCGAACTACGGGTAGTGGTTTCAACGATTTTGAAAGAACGATTAATTCTTTTACGTGGACAGAAATTTCGCCGGTTTGAGTTAAAAACACATAACCCTTGATACCAACATAATCGCCAAGGTCAAGCAATTTTTTAAATACGGTATTGTATAAAGTTTTATCCTCGTCAGGGCAAATATCATCGCGTTTCAGGTATATCTGGATACGGCCAGTTGAATCCTGGATCTCGGCAAACGACGCATTACCCATGATACGGCGGGTCATGATACGGCCCGCGATAACTACATTTTGGTAGGCCTCGGGTTTTATTGCAAAATTATCGGTAATATCCTGTGCCCAGGCGTTAACATCAAATGCTTCGGCGGGGTACGGGTTTATGCCCAGTTCCCTTAATTTTTGTAAAGATTCGCGGCGGATAATTTCCTGCTCGGATAGTGCAATACTCATGTTTTGAACGGTATTTTTAATAAAGGTGCAAAAATAGCGTTTTTAATGAGTACTGGATAATGAGATTTGTATTAGCTGCAGATACTTTTCATTCCATCAAACCAATCTTAAAAGCCTGTACTTCCAGCACCGTGAAAATACGGTATAAATTACGTAAAAACACGCAAGTGATTATTGAATTTAGTTAGTAAATTGTGGCCTTAATTAATTGATTTATAATTAATTAAAAGTTAACAACCATTATTTAACCCGATTTATCTCCTTTAAATTTTTGCCGGTTTATTAAGTAACCGTTTGCCGGTATTTTTTTTAATTGATAACCAACCAATTTGATAATCTAAACCAATTAACAAGATGGATATTGTAACCGACCTTACCGCACAAGCTATTTCATACCTTACAGTGTTGCAGGATATTTGTAAATGTAACCTGCCTGAGCGATCCGTTGAAACCGGAAACGATGAGTTGAATACTCAAGTTGAAAACAAGCTTATAAATATAAATAAATGGGGTACCATTAATAGTGATGATTTAAGCCGGCTTACATTTACACCCAAATTGGGAACGAGGATAAGTGAAATAATTTGGCATAGTTGTAACTCCAATAATTCCCCATTACTAAAGGTTGCTTTCTTTAAAATAGCGGCGAATCTATTGAGATGGATTTTTAACAATAGTGAAAATATAATTAGTAAAGATCAGCCCGACAACCCGATAATTTTCAAAAGCCCATTTTTTTGGAGGCAGCAAATAAGAGATATACTATATCGTGACCCCGAACAAAGACTAGAGTTGATAGAAAAATTAGAATATCTGCCATTACAGGTAGTTTTTGCCATAAGAAAAAAAGGATCAGGCGTTTATGATCAAAGACTTTACCAGGTCTATAAACCCTTCTTTATGGATCTGCTAAGCGAAGATGACAGGGCTAAATCAGAATTATGGCATAATCAGCTCAAAGAGCCTGCACAGAAAAGGGAGTTAGAAAGTTTAGTTAAAAACGATCAGGTACTTTTAAGCAAGTTAATAGAAAAGGAGATATCGTTACCATTTGAAACCTTATTTGGAAGGGAGTTAAACGAAATAAAAGGTTCAAGAGAAAAAAGAAACACTGATATTCCCTTTATTAATACAGCAAATGACGTTGATACGGCTAATGGTGTTGTAAATGTGAAAGATCCTTCAGACTTAAACGATCCACTTAAAATAGCAAAAGATATGAAACTTCGTGGACTTGCATTCTCGGGCGGAGGGATACGGTCGGCCACGTTTAACCTTGGGATATTGCAAAAACTTGCTTCCTTAAATTTGCTTGGCCATTTTGATTATCTTTCAACCGTTTCGGGAGGAGGTTACATAGGCACATGGTACACTTCCTGGCTCATGAGGTCATCATCTATTAGTAAGGTAACCGCCAGGTTATGCCCGAATAAATCAGGAGATCCGTTGGCTGATGAGGTGCGCCCGATAAGGTGGTTGCGTATGTTTAGTAATTATTTATCGCCAAATGCAGGCATTATGTCACCCGATGCCTGGACAGCGGGAATTACCTGGTTACGCAATGCCATTATAAATCAAATTATTCTATTGCTTATATTGTTAACTGCCTTATCGGCAATAAGTACAGTTAATAGAATATGGATATATCTTGCGGCCGTCCCCACTGATTTCAGCCCCTGGAAAGTTTTTTGGTGGAGTTTGATTATCATATTGCCTGGTTCATTATTGGCGGGTAAGGGTATGCAATCATTTAATAAGGATCAAGAGCAAAAAACAAATGTAAGGTATATATACCTGAGAAAAAGCTTGTTCCTGGTTCGAAAAAGGCTTAGAGAATTCTTTAAAGAAAAATTACAGCCTTACCTGTCACATTTATTAATTGGATGGGGAGTAATCTGTTCGTTGCTTGTTACTACGTGGTTTTATTCAGCAATTCCGGATACAAGAGGATTAAATGCTAAATTTAACTTATTGATTCTACCGTGTTCTGTTTCTGGTTTTATAGGAATGCTTATTATAGCTTTTTTGGGTAATTACCATCAGCGCCACGATTTAAAACAGGTTGGCAGGGCAGGCTGGATATCAAAAAACAAATCTAAATCAAAACAATTAAAATCAAAAATAGCTAAAAGTCAAAAACTCGATGAGGAACACGATATCGAAACTGTAATAGCTATTATAATTTCGTCTGCTATCTCGGCTTTTGCTGGTGTATGTTTCATTGTACTTGCCTGGCAGTTAATGGAGTTTGCATATTATACGTCATATAGTAGCTTAAATATTTCACGGCCAAATATCGTATTGGTTATTGGAGTTCCATTAATTTTAGAAGCGATTTCTTTAATTGTTGTTTCCAGAATGGCATTAATGGGCAAGTTATTTCCAGATGAGCGCCGCGAATGGTGGGGCAAGATGGGAGGGGTCGTACATCGCAGCATACTTATTTGGATATTGGTAAGTTCGGCGTCTTTAATAATTCCTGATGTGTTTCAAAGTAAGTATTTTAAAGATATTTCGGGGAAAGTGCCAATGCTTTTGGGGGGCTGGGCAGCAATTATAACTTGCGCTGTTAGATTGGCTTTTTCATCAAAGCAAATGACATCTAAAGATGTGCAAGGGTCAAAGTTTTATATAGAAGTGTTTATAAAAATTGCCCCATATATATTTATGTTGGGCTTTTTATTAATAGGAGCCTATACTGTTGAGGCTATCAGGAAAGTATGCGATTTACAGCAAACGTTTGATACACTACACGGCAGCCGGTTATGTTTATTAATAACTGTATTATTGGCTTTAATTACCTGCGCTTTAAGCTGGCGTGTTGGCGTAAATGAATTTTCGCTGCACTATTTTTACCGAAATCGGTTAATAAGGGCCTATATGGGGGCTACAAGGCGCCGGTCGGACAGGGAGGAGACTGCCAATTCGTTTACCGATTTTGATACTAATGATGATATATTGTTGGCTTCTATGCGATCGGCAAATGGCTATATTGGCCCCTACCCCATTATAAATACTGCCTTAAATGCCACGGTAGTTTCTGCATTAGACAGGCAGGACCGTAAGGCTGAATCATTTATGTTTTCACCACTTTTCTGCGGATACGATTTTAGTCCTACACGTTCGGCTGCATCTAACAGAAACCCGGTTTATGAATATGGGTATCGCCCCACAGAAAACTTCTCGGACGAAAACGGCGGACCAACATTAGGTACTGCTATGGCTATTTCAGGAGCGGCGGTTAACCCCAACTTTGGTTATCATTCCTCGGCCCCTATTGCTTTTTTGTTAACTGTTTTTAATGTGCGCCTGGGCTGGTGGATAGGAAATCCAAGACTTAAGAAATGGAAACGCTCGGATCCCGAAACAGGTTTGGCTTACCTGATCAAAGACCTGATTGGCAAATCGGATATCAATACAGATTATGTGTGCCTTTCAGATGGTGGTCATTTTGATAATATGGGTTTATATGAACTCATCAGAAGGCGTTGCAATTATATATTACTTGGCGATGGCGAACAGGATGATAATGCGTCATGTGAAGGGTTGGCAAATGCTATAAGAAGATGCCGGATAGATTTTGGGGTAGAGATTGATCTGGATATTACAAAGATCACCAAAAAGGATAAAGATACAGGTTATTGTAACGCCCATATTGCGAGTGGTACCATTACTTATCCGGGTTCAAAGCAGTCGCCTGGTACTATAATTTATGTAAAAACCGCGCTTACCGGCGACGAGCCTGTTGATATCCGCGAATATGCCATTGCCAACCCCGAGTTTCCTCAGCAATCAACCGGCGACCAGTTTTTTGATGAGGCGCAGTTTGAAAGTTATCGGAAATTAGGTTATCATTCTATTAATAGCTTACAGGATTTAAAAATGCGGTAAGTAAGCAAAAGCCTTCTTAATGTTAATGCAATTGGAGGTAAGTAATTGGTTTATCGATTAGTGAATTGTTTTTTCTTTGGGGTAATCTTCCCCAAAAACAACCTATATTAGCTAACCAATTACCATCCACCAATGAAAAAACTTTCTTTGATCTTATTATATCTTATAGCTGTTAACTGCAAAGTATTTAGCCAGGATAGCACAAGTTTATATGATGCCGGTACCAAAGCTGTGCTGGTTGCCAAACAATTCTCATTTACCGAAGGGCCGGCAGTTGATAAAAAAGGCAATGTTTTTTTTACCGATCAGCCCAACAACAAAATATGGAAATATGGTACCGATGGCAAGCTATCTGTTTTTTTGGATAGCGCGGGCCGCAGTAACGGGATGGATTTTGATAAAAAGGGCAACCTGATCAGCTGTGCCGATGGCAAAAACGAACTTTGGTCTATCAGCCCTAAAGGGAAAATCGAAGTATTGTTAACCGGTTATAAAGGACAAATATTTAACGGTCCAAATGATGTTTGGATACACCCGAACGGCGGGCTTTACTTTACCGACCCTTATTACCAACGCAATTACTGGACACATACCAAACCCGAGCTTGACGGGCAGAAACTGTATTACCTGGCAAAAGGCGCACACGATGCTGTTATCGTCGACGATAAATTTGTAAGGCCTAATGGCATAGTTGGCACAGCCGATGGCAAATATCTTTTTGTTGCCGATATAGGCGATAACAAAACCTACCGTTATGATATTAATAAAGATGGTTCGTTAACCAGCAAAATGCTTTTTGCAGCGATGGGATCAGACGGGATGACGGTTGACGAATTGGGCGATATTTACCTTACCGGTAAAGGCGTTACTATTTTTAACCCTAAAGGCGAAAAAATTGGCCACATTGATATTGACGAACCATGGACTGCCAATATCTGTTTTAGCGGCAAAAAAAGGGATGTACTTTTTATAACCGCTTCAAAAGCTGTATATACCTTTCAAATGAAAATAAAGGGTACCAACTAAGCCTTTTGCTGCAATATCGAAATGATCTGCTGCTGCTCGCCGTTGCTGAGCAGGTCGCCTTCGTAGTGCCATGGACCTGATTGGGGGAAATATACTGTGCCCAAATAATCGGGATTGTCTTCATCGGCTAAAGTGGGGCCGTCGCCATCAATTTCCATTTCTTCGGTAAATAGGCGCGATTCGTTGTCGATGGATGTTTTGTAAATCTTATATACCCCCGTATCGGCAAGATCGTGTTGCAATACCGGTTCGATGATGATATTTCTCGAACTGCCGTCGGCGTGTTTTAAATCTACATAAACCGGGTTTTTCATAGGTGAGTTGTTTTAATAGATAAATACAATGGCCTCAGAAATTTGTTTTAACTTAGGGTTAGCCAACAACAGGAGCATTTAAACTTCCCGACACGACAAAAAAACTGGCACATCCGAGTGGTATATTCTATATTGCATTTATGAACCTCATTTACAAAACATTGTTTTTTTCTATCTTAGGTTATAGCCTGCAACTATTGTCATATTGCGAAGCGAAGCCGGTTTTAACCTCATTCGCTTCAAAAAAAGATACGATATTACAACGTGAAACAATAATTATAAACGGTATCAGTTACACCGCAACATATGTTTTTGATGACAGTCACAGCTGGTTCTATGTAAAAGACGAAAGCGGCAAAATTGTGTATAACGGAACTCCAGGTGAAACCATAGTAAGTTTTAAATTCATAGATTTTAATGGCGACGGCTATAAAGACATAACCTTAGAGCTAAGGGGTGTAGATTCGGGTGCACAGGACCTTATTATTTACGACCTAAAATCGAAAGGTTTTAAATTAGCTGGCAATTGTTCAAACGCTGAGAAAATACCAAAAACAAAATTTTACTATTCTTATGAAGACTGTTGTATGGGTAGAAACTGGAGTAGCGACTTATTTTATATCTCGAACTCAAAAATCATAAATGTAGGCCATATTAAGTACAACGACGGCGAGGGCATTTGTTTTTATAAACTCAACGGAAAAAAGAAGACTTTCATAAAAAAATGGAGGGTACGTATCAACGGGAGTACGCCTATTACCACAGGCCGACATATCGATTTTGATTTGAAGCTTTATTGGGTGAAATATTGGCGCAATTTTATTAGCTAAGTTGAGGATCAGTCCGAAAAGTTGGGGGATAAAAAAGTCAGGCATATATTTTAGCAAGTCTGAATAGGAAGAAAGCAGTATCTCTAACGCCTCTTAAAGTGGCTCTAAAAGCTTTGACCTTAGCATTGAAAGATTCTGCCGAAGCGTTAGTACTTCTGTTATCGAAGAAGTTTAAGATAGATTCATAATGAGTTTGAACAGACCTTGCTACGGTTCTAAAAGCATCAATTCCTGCCTCTTCTACGTTGTTATA